>JANXLP010000137.1 GCA_025355125.1 Opitutaceae bacterium
GGATTGGCGTCGCCGTAGCCGCGTGTCTTCGCATCGGCGGTGACGGTGAGCGTAGCCGGCGTGACGCTGAGGCTGCCGGGGGCGAAATTGAAGTCGTAGTTGGTCGCGGTGAGCGTGCCGAGGGTGGCAGTGATCGGATAAGCGGCCACCACGCTCGTCGGCGTCGCGGTCGTGCTCAGGGCCGCGGCGCCCGAAACCACGGCGCTGGTCTCGCTGTTCACGAAACCGGTGAGCGTCGCGGTGAACGTCGGATTGGCCGCGCCATAGGTGCGGGTTTTGGCGTCGGCTGTGACCGTGAGGGTCTTCTTCGCCACCGTGAAACTCTGGTCCACCGAGGTGGCAGCGTTGTAGTTGCTATCACCCGCCTGCGCAGCGGTCACAACGACGGTGCCTACGCCCGTGATGGTGACGGTGGTGCCACTGATGGTCGCGGGACCGCTCGCGATGCTAAACGCCGGCGTGAGCGTGCTGCTCGCCGTGGCACTCACGGTGAACGCCGCGTCACCGTAGGTTTTTCCCGTGAGCGCGCCGAACGTGATCGTCTGGTTTGCCTTCGCCACGGCGAAGCTCTGGTCCACCGGAGTCGCGGCCGTGTAGTTGGCGTCGCCGACTTGGCTCGCGCGGACGATGACCGTGCCCGCGCCGGTGATCGTGACGGTGCTGCCGCTGATCGTCGCCGGGCCGCTCGCGATGCTGTAGGTCGACGTGAGCGTGCTGGTGGCGGTGGCGCTCACGGTGAAGGCCGCGTCGCCGTAGGTTTTGCCCGCGAGCACACTGAACGTGATCGTCTGGCTCGTCTGTCCGACCGTGAGCGTGCCGGGGGTGAAGGTCGTGAACGCGTAGTTGGTCGCGGTGAGCGTGCCGAGGGCGGGCGTGATGGGATAACCGCCGACCGTGCTCGTCGAAATGGCCGTGGTGGTAAACGCCGCCGCGCCGCTGACCACACCCGCCGTTTCGCTATTAACAAAACCCGTGATCGTCGCGGTGAACGCCGGATCGGCCGCGCCGTAAGCGCGGTTTTTATTGTCCGCCGTGACCGTGAGCGGAGCTTTGGTCACGCTGAGGGTGCCGGCGGTGAAGCTAGAAAAACTATAATTGCCCGAGGTCAGCGTGCCGATGGCCGCCGTGATGGGATAATCGGCGACGCCGCTCGTGGGGACCGCCGTCGTGGCGAGGGCCGGCGCGCCGGTGAGGACGCTGCTCGTCTCGCTGTTTTTAAAGCCGGAGAAACTCGCCGTGAGCGTGGGATTGGTCGCGCCGTAGGTGCGCGTCTGGTTGTCGGCGGTGACCGTGAGCGGGGCCTTGGTCACGGTCAGCGTGCCGTTGCTCGGAGTAAACGTGTAGTTCGGCGCACTCAGGGTGCCGTTGCCCGTGGTGATCACGTAGCCGCCCACGCTGCTCGTCGGCGTCGCGCCCGTGCTCAGCGACGCTGTGCCGCTGACTAGGGCCGCAGTCTCGCTGTTAACAAAGCCCGTGATCGTCGCGCTCAGCGCTGGATTGGCGTCGCCGTAGCCGCGTGTCTTCGCATCGGCGGTGACGGTGAGCGTAGCCGGCGTGACGCTGAGGCTGCCGGGGGCGAAATTGAAGTCGTAGTTGGTCGCGGTGAGCGTGCCGAGTGCGGGGGTGATGGGATAAGCGGCCACCACACTCGTCGGCGTCGCGGTCGTGCCGAGCGCGGGCGCGCCGGTGACGGCGGTCGCGGCGGTCTCGCTATTCACGAAACCGGTGAGCGTCGCGGTGAGCGGAGGATTGGCCGCGCCGTAGAGGCGCGTCTTGGCATCGGCGGTGACGGTGAGAGTTTTCAGGGCGACGGTGAAACTCCGGTCCACCGGCGCGGCGGGCTCGTAGGCGGTGTTGCCGGACTGGCTGGCGCGCACAACTATGGTGCCGGCGGCGGTAATCGTGACGGTGGCGCCGCTGATCGTCGCGGGGCCGCTGACGATGGTGTAGATGGGGGTGAGGCCGCTGCTGGCGGTGGCGCCGACGGTAAAGGCGGCGTCGCCGTAGGTTTTTCCAGAGAGCGCGCCGAAGGTGAGGCTCTGGGGGATTTTGACCGTGAGCACGAGCCGGTTGCCGGTGATCGCCAGGTTGTAGGTGTAGCCGGAAGGCGTCGTGCCCATGGCAAAATCCGTCGCCTCGAAACTGCCCAGGGCGGTCCCGCCTGCGGAGAAGTCGATAAGGGTGTAGGTGCCGGCAGTGAAGCCGGCGAGCGCGGCGAGGTTGAGCGTGAGTCCGCCGGTCCCGGCCGGGCCGGTGAGGAGGCCGCCGGCGACGACGACCTGGTCGCTGGCGGTGCCGAGTTTGAAATCGAGGATCGCGCCGGTGGTGAGCGTGAGGCCGCCGGTGAACGTGAGGGTGCCGGACGTGCCGCCGGGCGCGAGGCGCGCGCCGGAGGCCGCGGTGACGAGGCCGGTGACGGTGCCGGTGCCGCCGAGCGTCGCGCCGGAGGCGATGCTGGCCGCGCCGGTGCCGAGCGCGGAGGCGTTGCCCAAAGTGAGAGTGCCGGCGTTGACGGTGGTGCCGCCGGAATAGGTATTGGCGTCGGTGAGGGTGAGAATGCCGTTGCCCGACTTGGCGAGGTTGGCCGTGCCGGTGATCGCGAACTCGATGGTTTTGTCGTTGGCAGAATTATAGGTGAAGCCGCCAGATCCGGTCAGCGTGCTGCCTTGGAAGCTATTCACAAATCGGCCGAGATCGATGCCATAGGCGGCGGTGTCGAGTGTGCCGCTACCGTTGAGCACGACCGCGCCGGTGCCCAGGGCGCCGGCGGATCCCATGACAATCGTGCCAGAGTAAATCGTCGTGACAGCGTGGGAGTTGTTGCCGGTGAGCGTGAGTGTGCCGCCGCCTTGGGTCACGCCGCTCGTGCCACTGATGTTTCCGGCAAACGTGACCGCGTCGGAGCGGTTGAAGAGTAAATCACCAAAGATGCTGATATCACCGACTACGGAACCCGCGGTCCCGCCGTCTCCGACAAAGAGCCGGCCGCCGGTAATCGTGGTGCCGCCGGTGTAGGTGTTCGCGCCCGAGAGCGTGAGCGTGCCCGCGCCGGATTTCGTGAGCGAACCGGAGCCGCCCATCACGCCGGCGTAGGTGCTATCAGCGGACTGCGCGAAGGTGACGGCGGCATTGTTGGTGATCGCACCTCGGAGGCTTGTCGTAGTGCCCACGAGCGTGCCGGCCGAGACCGTCGTGCCGCCGCCGTAGGTGTTGGCACCCGTGAGCGTGAGCGTGCCCGCGCCGGTTTTGGTGAGCGAACCGGAGCCGCTCATCACGCCGGCGTAGGTGCCGGCAGCGGACTGCGCGAAGGTGATGGCGGCATTGTTGGTGATCGCGCCCTGGAGGCTCGTGGTGTCGCCCACGAGCGTGCCGGCGGAGACCGTCGTGCCGCCGGTGTAGGTATTGGCCCCGGTGAGCGTGAGCGTGCCCGCGCCGCTCTTCGTGAGGCTCGCGCCGGTGCCAGCGAGGATCGTCGCGAGCGAGGCGGAAGAACCGGAGTTGTAGGCATACGCGCCGGTGCCGGTGAGCGTGCCCGCGCCGGAGACGCGCGTGAGATCGAAGCTGTAGTTGGCCGAGTTTAGCGTCGCACCCGAAGCGATGCTCGCCGCGCCCGCGCCGAGGGCGGAGGCGTTGCCCATCGTCAGCGTGCCGGCGGAGATCGCCGTGCCGCCGGTGTAGGTGTTGGCCCCGGAAAGCGTGAGCGTGCCCGAGCCGGTCTTGACGAGCGAACCATCGCCGCTGATGACGCCGGAGACGGTCGTGCTGGTGCCGAGCCCGCCCACAGAAACCGCACTGCCACCGATGATATCGATAGTTCCCGCCCCGGCTACCGAGCCCAAATTATAGGTGCCGAAAGCTAAAGTTAATACTCCGCCGGCCTGAGTGACGAACGTCGCCGAACCAGCGGTGACGTTTTCCAGGATATCGACCCGACCACCGCTCAGGGTGGTGATGTGAGCCGAGCCAACGCTGGAGGTGCCGTCAAAGTAGACGAAGCCTTGATTGCTGATCGTGGCATTACCCGCCGTGGAATTCGCGTAGAAATACACCGTGCTGTCGGGGGTAAGATTGATGGTGGCATTGGCGGCGGTGGCGGTGTCGTTGAAGACAGCGACGTTCGAGCCGAGGTTCAGTGTGGAGTTGGCGGCGGTCGCGTTGTTATTAAACGCAACGGAGGCCGAAGCTCCGGGGAAATTCACAATGACGTTGGCGAGGGAGGCTGAGTTGAAGAGACTGATACTATAAGTGCTATTGATCGTTTGTGCGGCCGAACTGGAGTTGGTGACGCCCGCGCCGTAGAAGTTCAGAGAACCGCTTTGAGTGATCGTGTAAGCCTGCGCACCCGATTCAAAAACAAGGTTTGCGAGAACGACCGTCGAGGAAAGCACGGGAGTTGCCGGGCCGGTCGCGCCGAAGCGGGCGGTGGCGCTTGAGCCGTAGGGCACGGTCGAAGTCGTCCAATTGCCGGCGGTAGCCCAGTTGGTATCGGGGCCGAGGCCGGTCCACGTGACATCGGTTTGGGCGCGGGCCGAGGGGAGAACGCCTGTGAGTAAGGTAACTGCGAGCGAAAGCACACGAAGCGTGACGGAGGGAGCAGCGGCTGAGGACATATACCTCGTAACGCCAACGCGTCGCGTCCGCGCGACGCTTTTGTGACGGGCGCGCGGGACTTCGTGACCAGCGCACGGTCGCACCTCCCCGCCCTCACCTCAAACCGGCCGGCGGGCGGCGGAAAGCGCGGCGCGCAGGGCGCCGGCGTAGCGGTAGCTCGCGGGCACCGGGTCGCCCACACCATCGAGATGAAGCAGCGAAGTGGCCTCGCTCGCGCGATCTACGCGCCGCACGTGCGCGGTGTTAACGATCATCTGCCGATGCACGCGCACGAAATGTTCGGGTGGTAAAATATCTTCCCACGCCTTCATCGTGCGACGGACCAGGAGGTGCTCGCCGGCGGCGCCCACGGCGATCTGGCTGTAGTTCTCGTTCGAGGCGACGAAGCGGATCTCGGCCAGGTCCACAAAACGTTCGCTGCCGACACCGAGCTTGACGAGCACGCGGTCGCTCATGAGCAGCGGGCGCGACGGCGGAAACGGCGTGGCTGTGGCGGGCGCGCGGAGGCGCGCGAGCGCGTTGGCCAGCCGCTCGGGCGCCACCGGTTTCACGAGATAGTCCACCGCGTTGACCTCGAAGGCGCGCAACGCGTGCGCATCGTAGGCGGTGACGAAGATGATGCGCGCACCGGGGCGCACATGGGGCACGAGATCGAAGCCGGTGCCGCCGCGGAGCTGCACATCGAGAAACACCAGGTCGTAATCGGGCTGCGCGAGCCGGGCGCGTGCGGCCGTGACTGTGCCGACCTCGCCGACAATGTGGACGGCGGGGTGATCCGCGAGCAACGCGTGCAGGATGTCGCACGCGGGCGGTTCGTCGTCGATGATGAGGACGCGCATGAGTTTTTTTTGATTTTCGATTTTGGATTAAAATTGTCGCTGCGCTCGGCAACTCGATTTTTGGTTGCCGAGGGTGGAACGCGTTGCGCTCAACGCGTTGGTTTTTCAAGACGCGCATTGGGGTCAACGCGCGCCAACTCCAGCCGCACGATCACCCAACCGGGCGGCGTCTCGACCGTGAGCGCGTGCGCGGCGGGGAAACAGCGTTGCAGGCGGGCGCGCAGATTTTCCATGCCGATGCCGGTCGAGGCCGTCGCGCGTGGATCGGACGGCGCGAGCCACGTGCCGGTATTGGCGACCTCGATGGTGACGGTGCCGTCAGCCGCGCGCTGCGTCATGAGGCGGAACGAGAGCACATCGGGACTGGTGGCGCTGCCGTGCTTGATGGCGTTGTCCACGACCGGCAGGAGCAGAAACGCCGGCAGGCGCAGCGTGGCGGCGGCGGGATCGAGCGTGAATTCGATCACCAGGCGCTCGCGCCAACGGGCCTGCTCGATGTCGAGGTAGGTGCGGAGCATCGCGCATTCCTCAGCGAGGGAATGCCACTGGTCGTCGGTGCGCGTGAGCGTGCCGCGGCAAAATTCGGCGAGGCGGCGCACGAGTTCGCCGGCGGGCTTCGAGTGCGGATAGACGAGGCCGTAGATGGAGTTGAGCGCGTTGAAGAGAAAGTGCGGGTTGAGCTGGTAGCGCAGCATTTCGAGTTGGGCTTTCTCCTCCGCGATCTGGGCGGCGATTTTGCCATCGAGTTCGAGACGGCGCAGACGCTCCAGCTCGACGGTGCGCGCGACGACGATTTCTTCGAGGTGGGCATTGCGCGAGCGCAGCGTGCGCGTGCGGAGCTTCACGATGCCGGTGACGAGGAGCGCGAAGAGCAGCGCGGCGCCGACGAAGGCCCACGGCGTGCGCCACCACGGCGCGGCCACGGTGAAGGCCACGGGAGGGGCGGTGCCGGCGCGGCCGTTGAGATCGCGCACCTCGACGCGGAACGTGAAGGCGCCGGGCGGGAGATTGGAAACATCGCGCCGCGCTTCGTCGCTCCACGCAGACCACTCGCGGTCGAGGCCGTCGAGACGCGTGCGGTATTGGAGGGAGGTGGCGCCACGGTATTCGCACTCGAAGGTGGGCGCGGCGAATTCGAAGCGCAGGGAGTTGTTCTCGGCGGCGAGCGCGAGGGCGGCGGGACGCGCATCGGGCGCGGCGAGGATGCGGCCGGCGGGCGTCCGCACGCGACGCACGACCGCGCGCAACGGCGGCACGGCGTCCGCCGGCTGCCACGCGAGATCGAGCGAGACGAGCGCGCCCTGCCCCGCGACCCAGAGCGTGTCCTGCGCGGCGTCGTGGTAGAGGGAGTTGATCACGAGCCCGCGCAACGGCGCCGCCGCGATGCGCTCGACGCGCCAGCCGCCCTCGCCGTCCGGCCGCAGGCGTGAAAACTGCGGCGAGGGTTCGCGCCGGTAGAACCATGCGCCGCCATCCGCCGCCTGCGCGGTCATGTCGGGCCCGCGGTCGCCGCTGAAGTCGAGCGCCGGGAAACGCGTCTCGGGCACAAAGCGGTCCGTCGTCGCATCGTAACGGAGCAACCAGTGCGCGCTCGCGGCGAGTAGATCGGGGCCGAGTGTGAAAACGCGCAGATTATCGCGGCGCAACGCGGTCGGCACGCCGTGCTCGGGGCCGTAGCGCCGGGCGGGTGCGGTGTCGGTGACGCCGCGGCTGAAATCAATGCGCCAAATTTCCCCCGTGCGCGTCGTCACCCACACGAAACCATCGTCACGCTCAAGGATGTCGTCCACCCCCGTAGAGAGCGTGGTCAGTTGGCCGTCCTGTTGCCAGCGACCGGCGGAGTCGCGGCTGAAAAAGCGCAGCGCGAGGGCCGACGATGCGAGCACCCGGCCGGGCGCGCGGCGCAACTCGGCGAGACCATAGAGATAGGGGCCGGCGAGCATCCGATCCTCGCCCGCCCGCGTGATGTCGTGGAGACCGAGAGCGGTGACGAGCACGCCGTCGCCCTGGCGGATCACATGGTGGCTGCCGGTGCGAAAACCGTTTACCGAGGCGAACTTGCCATCGGCATCCGCCCGCCACGCGAAGCCCTCGCCGTGGGTGACGTAGAGGCGGTCGCCCACGCGCGCGAGCTGGCGCGGGCCGCCCGCGAGGCCCTGCGCCTCGCCGTGCGCTGCGAAGGGCGAGTCGAGTTGCACGCGCACGATGCCCGTGGGCGTCGCGAGCCACACCCCGCCCTCGCGATCTACACAGAGGCCGTTGACGCGGTTGCCCGGCAGACCCTGGCGACGATCCACGCGGCGGTGCTGGGTACGCCAGCCAGCACATCGTCCTTGGCC
>JANXLP010000187.1 GCA_025355125.1 Opitutaceae bacterium
GTCGGCACCACCAAAGCCGCGAGCCCGGGCGGAAGTGCGGACGGCGCGAATTGGCCGCGCGGCGGAGCGCCCGGCCCACCTGCGGGCCCGGTCAAATCCGCACCCCGCACCCCGCAATCCGAAATCTCTCTCAGCCGCCCGAGCACACTGCGAATCACGAAGCTCCGCACCTGCGGCTCGCTGCGGAAGCGGACCTCGCGCTTGGCCGGATGGACGTTCACGTCCACCGCCGCGGGATCGCAGTCGAAGAAAACGAAGGCGAGCGGGTAGCGCCCCTTTGGCAGCGACTCGTGGTAGCTCTCGATCAGCGCGTAGTTGAGCGTGCGGCTGTCCACGGGGCGGCCGTTGACGAAGACGATCATCTCGTGCCGCGTGGCCCGCCCCACCCCGGCGCGCCCGATCAGGCCCGAGAGTTTTAGGCCGGGCTCAGTGCTCTCGATCTCGATGAGTGACTCCGCGATTTGTTTGCCAAAAATCTCGGTCACGCGTTCGGCCAACGTCGAACATTCCGGCGAGCGGAAGATCACGCGACCGTCTTCAATCAGCGTGAACGCCACCTGCGGGCTCGCGAGTGCATAGAGCCGCACGCATTGCGCGATGTGCGCGGCCTCGGTCTGGTCGGTCTTGAGGAATTTCCGGCGCGCGGGCACCGAGTTAAACAGGTGCGTGACCTCCATGCGCGTGCCCACGGGCCGGCCGCAGTCGCGCACGTGCACGAATTTCCCGCCATTCACCAAAATCTCCGTGCCCACGTCGCTCTCGGCCGTGCGCGTCTGCATTTCAAATCGGGAAACGCTCGCGATCGATGGCAGGGCCTCGCCGCGAAATCCAAACGTGTGCAGCCGGTCGAGGTCGGCAGCTTCCGCGATTTTGCTCGTGGCATGGCGCTCCAGTGCGAGGAGCGCGTCGTCGCGCGTCATGCCCGAGCCGTTATCCTCAATCCGCATCAGCGCCCGGCCGCCGTAGCGGAACTCGACCTCGATGCGCGTGGCGCCGGCGTCGAGGGCGTTTTCGACGAGTTCCTTCACCACGGCAGCCGGGCGCTCAATCACCTCGCCGGCGGCGATCTGATTGGCGACACGGTCGGGAAGGATGCGGACTTTGGCCATCGGAGCGCGGGACTATTTCCCGCCGGTGCGCGGCGGCGCGACGTCGCGCACGAGGCTCTTGGCGTCGATCAGATTAACGAGGAACGAGGCGGCGCGGAACGGGTTGAGCAGGGCATTTCCAATGATGATGGGATCGACGTGCGTCATCGTATCCTCGCGCAGCCGCGCAAAGAGCACCGAAAGGATGCAGGCACAGGCGAGCACGCTGGCGAAGAACCATTGGAATAGTCCGCCGTCGATACTCGGCGCGCCGTCGGGCCCGGTGCTCTTCAGGACGAGGCCCAAAAGGATCGGCGTGCAACCGCCGATGCACGCGATGGCCGCGCCGTGGATCGAGATGTAGAGCGCGCGTTCACCCACGGGCGACACTTTCGGCAGGTAGTGGAGGTTGGCGATGTTCCAACAGACCGCCCCGAGTCCGATGACGAAATAGGTCGCGCCCATCGTCACCACCCCGCCGACGATCTGCCGCAGGTAGAGCCACCAGGCTACGGCGGCGATTGCGACCAGCCCGAGCGCCACGAGGAAAAACGCCCGCGCGCCCACCGCGTCGATCCGGCGGCGGATCAGCCACGCGCCCGCAATCACGCCGCAGTAGCGCAAAACCTCGAACTGCATGATCTGCCCCGCCGTGAGGTGCGCACCGACTTTTAGGTAATAAGCCGCAAACGGCGGGATCGGCGTCGTGATCACCGCATACCACACCGCGAGCCAGAGGTAGTGCCGGAAGTCCGAAGGAGCGAACATCAGCCGCGGCGTATCGCGCAAGACCGAGCGCAGGCTGATTTTCTCCGGCCGTGCGATATCAGGGAGCTGCTTGAGCGAGTAGTAGCTGAGCGTCGAGCCGAGCAGCGCGATCACGTATTGCACGAGGAGCGCCGTGTAGATCGGCAGCAGCGCAAAGAGCCCCGCGCACACGACCAGCGCGCCCACGCCGGCAATTCCAGAGAGAAACTGGTCGCTTGCGAAATACCGCCCCTGGACCTTCGCCGGGAGCAGTCCCATCAGCCACGTCGTCATGGCCGAGGTGCCGATGGACCGGAAAAAACAGAAGAAAAACACACTCCAGATTAACGTCGCCACCATCCACGGTTGGCCTGTGGCGGGAGCGAGCACCGCGAGCCACACCGGCACGGCGAGAAAAAAACTGCGGATGCCCCACCCGCCGAGCGTCACGCGCTTAAAGCCGAAGTGCGGGAGCAGCGCCGTCGCCGCCACCTGGACCGGCGTGAGCAGGAAAACGAAGGAATATGCCAGCCCCACCTGCAACGACGACGCCCCGAGCCGTTCCGCGAAGAGCACCATCGGTGTGCCGATGGCGATCTGCCACGTGAAGGCGTTGAAGAATCCGAAGTAGAGTCCCGCGCGATACGGCGCGAGCTCGGGATCAGATTTGGCGGTGGGAAACAGCGACACGGGTGCGCGGTGAGAGGCGGAGTGATCCGGGCTTGGCGCGAGGCGTGAACGCAGCGGGCGAGATTACTTGAGCAGCTTTTTCCAGCGCGCGAACTGCTTCGCCACTTGCGCCGGACCGGGCATGCCCGTGCCCGTGCGTTTGGCGAGAGCGCGCTTCAGGTCGAAGACCTCCTGCCAATCGGCTCCATAGGCCGGATTGATTTTCTGCACCTCGGCGGTCGGGAGTTGGTTCAGCGGCAGGTCGAGTTTCTCCGCGAGTTTCACAATATCACCCACGGCATGGTGCGCCTGGCGAAACGGCACGCCGCGCAACACCAGATAGTCCGCAAGATCAGTCGCAAGCAGCGCGGGATCGGCGACGGCGGCGGCGCAATGCGCGCGATGGAGCGTCATGCCGCCGACCGTGCCGGCGAGCACGTCTGCGCAGAGTGCGGTCTGGTCGAAGCTGTCGAACACGGGTGGCTTGTCCTCTTGGAGATCGCGATTGTAGGTGAGCGGCAAGCCCTTCGTGAGCGTGAGCAGCGTGTGGAGATTGCCTTGGAGACGCGCAGATTTGCCGCGAAGAAGTTCGCAGGAATCGGGATTCTTCTTTTGCGGCATCAGCGAAGAGCCGGTGCAGAACGCATCAGGCAGCTCGATGAATTTAAACTCCGTGCTGCTCCAGAGAATGAGGTCTTCGGCGATGCGCGACATGTGCACACCAAACGTCGCGCAGGCGGCGGCGAACTCGATGAAAAGGTCTCGGTCGGCGACAGTATCCATGGAGTTTTGCGTGACCTGCGGGCGGCCCTTGGCATCGACAAAGCCGAGGGCCTTGGCGGTGAATTCGCGATCAATGGGCAACGTCGTGCCGGCGATGGCGCCGGCACCGAGCGGACACCAGTTGGCGTGCGCGGCGACATCGGCGAAGCGCGCGCGGTCGCGTTCCAGCATCTCCAGCCACGCGAACAAATGGTGCGCCAAGTAAACGGGCTGCGCGCGCTGGAGGTGCGTGTAGCCGGGGATCAGCACATCACGGTTGGCGGTGGCGACGGTGAGGAGCGCGCGCTGGGCACCGAGGATTTTTTCGGCGAGGATGGCCGTGGCATATTTGAACCACAGGCGCATATCGGTCGCGACCTGGTCGTTGCGGCTGCGCGCGGTGTGGAGCTTGGCGGCGGCGGGCACGCGCTGGGTGAGCGCCTGCTCGATGTTCATGTGAACATCTTCGAGCTGCGTGTCCCACGTGAATTTGCCGGCAGCGATCTCGACGAGGATGGCGTCGAGCCCGGCGTGGATCGCGGCGCGCTCCTTGGCGTTGATCAGGCCGACGTGCGCGAGCATGGCCGAGTGGGCCTTGCTGCCCGCGACGTCGAACGGCGCGAGGCGATGGTCGAACGAGACGGACTCGCTGAACCGGAGCATCAATTCGGCGGGGCCCGCAGTGAAGCGGCCGCCCCAGGTGGCTTGAGAAGTCTTGGCCATGAGAAAACCGAGCACACGCCGCCCCACCCCGCCGCGCAACGCGAAAGAGAAGTTGCCGGAACGCCCGGCCGAAGCACGCTCCGGGCATGTTTTTGCGCCCGTTAACATTTTTCCTGAGCATGGCCGTCGCCAGCATTGCGGCGCCGATGGACCGCTTTGCCTCCGTCGCCATCGAGCCCGCGAAAACCTCGATTTACATCGGGAATGTTACGATGACGATGCCGACGTTTCGACGCGCGGGCGCGCGCTATGAATCGAGTTACGTCGCGAAGGTGTTTCCCTATTTCTTCTACAACGAGCGCGGCTCGCTGGGCATCGAGTTTTCGGATGAACAACTCGCCCGGCTGGAAAAAGGTGAACGCGTGGAGTTTAAAGGCGAAGCCCGCAACGACGCCGGCGAAGACCGCCGCGTTGAAGGCCACGCCACGCCGAGCGACGCCGTCAGCGGCAAAATCAAAGTCCGCGTCTTCGTCTCGAAGAAAATCGAGCTGATTTTTAACACGACCTACCGCTTCGCGCCGGCGGCGAACTAACGATTGGGCCGCAGAAATCTCAAAAATTGGTGCGGTGGAGGTGACTCGAACACCCGACCGGCGGTTTAGAAAACCGCTGCTCTATCCAGCTGAGCTACCACCGCAGAACCGGCCTGAGTGCTACCCAACCGGGCGGCACGCACAAGGGCAAAACCGGCGCTTGACTTGGCCAACTCGAATTCTACGTTCCGCACTCTTTCCCGTCTCCACGGGGTGGTAGCTCAGCTGGTTAGAGCGTCTGCCTGTCACGCAGAAGGTCGCGGGTTCGAGTCCCGTCCATCCCGCCAGTTTTAGAACCCGCTTTTCTTAAAAGAGAAGCGGGTTTTCTGTTTCCAAAAGTGGCGTTAGTGGCAACGAGAGTGGCAACACGACCACCTTCGTTGCTGGACGTTCTTGGATACGCCGAAACGCGAAAAGCGGGAGAATTTCCCGCCGAATACACGGCAAGATGGACACCTCATTCGCCACGGATAGAAAGTTGGGCGGCCAAAACCCCTATGCTCCTGACCACCGACCAATTCAACGACTGTTGGCCGGCGCTGGCCCACGAGAGCTGGCTTTGCCGCGATGCGTTCCATCGTTTCAAAATTGAGGGACAGAGACAAATCGCTGCCAACAACGTCGGCAAGGAACCTACGCGCGAAAACAACATCGCCGCATACAGTGCTTACGCGGACTTCATCCAACACCTCCACGGCACTTACGTGGCGCTCTTCGACATGGAGGTATTCCACAAACAGATTTCGGCCCCGCCGAAGAAGAAACTCGCCCTAGCCCATGACAATTTTATCCGCAACGAGGCGGACCGACGTCAGGAGCCCAAGTCCAAAATTCCAGTTCCCAAAGAATTCGGTAAGGATCTCAGGGACATCCGAAACCGGACGAATCATGCGGGTCATAAACGGACCAATCCCAAAGCGGTCGGACAGATCACTCTCCAAGGATTCTACTGGAAATACCACCAGCCCTTCGTCGAGGTCCTATATCTCCAAGTAGCTTCCGGTTACCTTGACCGACATGCTGCCGGAGGAAAATGGGACGCGATCGAAGGTTTCAGCGTCATCGCCGGTAATGCGGCGCAACGTCTGTCGGGCTCCTACTTTGAAAACAAACAATCCTGAAGGATTACGTTCATCATCTTGCCATCAACCCGACCGATCAAGGTTACGGCTTGGCCTGGGTTAAGGGTGGATGCGTGGGCAACAGCGTCCGGGTTAAGCACGCATTGCACCTGCCCAAACTGACCCTCTCCACGTCTCAGCGTAACGTAGGGGTGATCGAGGATGTCCTTCCCGATGACGGCAACATACCCGGAAACCGATACCATCTTTCCCTTATAGGCCGAATCCGCTCGAATCTCGTTGGCCTCGTATTCGTAAACAAGCCGCACTGCTTCGATTTCAAGCGGCTGTGGTTTGCTCACGGTGACAAGGTCTCGCTGCGCGACGACATCGCCTTGCTCAGCTGCCAAGCTAATCCATTTTTTCGCCTCCGAAATATCTTTGGGCACTCCAACACCGTTGAAATACATCGCCCCAAGATTGCGTTGCGCATTGGCGTTGCCCTGTTCAGCGGCCTTCCGGAGCCATCGAACGCCCTCAGCGCCGTCTTTCGGGACGCCTTGCCCGGTCGCATACATCGAGCCAAGATTGAGCTGACCAAGAGCATTGCCTTGCTCAGCCGCCGACCGAAATAACGCGAGCGCCTTCGCGCTATCTTTTGGCACACCCTCGCCGCTGGCATACATCGAGCCGAGGCACACTTGGCCGGACGCATTGCCTTGGTCAGCGGATAAACGATACCATTTCACGGCTTCGGAAACATCTTTTGGGACACCGC
>JANXLP010000220.1 GCA_025355125.1 Opitutaceae bacterium
GACCGGCGCCGTGCGCGTGTCGATCAACTCGACCGCATCGATCACAAAATGCACCAGGTGATCCGCCGGCACCCAGTCACACAGGTCGGGCGGCAACAGCAGCGGGGTGTCTCGGTCAATATTCACGTATCGGGCCATATCTAATTACATAGCAATTACTAGGCCAAGTATCAGCCTAAGTCCGACAGCCTGCTAGGGGAAGAGCGTTGCTTTCGACCACCACGAACTTTTTTCTTAAAGCTGTTACTTGTGAAGAATCGCCTGCTCGCACCCTTCGTTGGCTTCACTGCAGCCGCGCTGGCATTTACCGCGCTGCTTTACGTGTTTGCACTGGCGTTGCGGCCGGATGTGGAGACCCCTCCGCCCCCGCCTTCACCGGCCGAACTGGCGGTCGTCGAGAAGGCGCGGAAGAGCGCGACGCGTTTCGATGCCGCCCATGTGCCCGTCGTCACGCAGACAGTCGATTACAAGCAGGGAGCGAAGGCACCTTGGTGGCCGAAGAACGAGGCGCCGGTGCTCGCGGAACTCGTGCGGGAGAAGAAGCTGCCGCCGGTTTTGCGGCGCACGGGCTCGGAGCCGATTGTCATGCGGGGCGTGGACGGAATCGGGCGTTACGGCGGCACGTGGTATCGGCTGGCCAACTCGATCAACGATTTCACCACGATTACATGGCGACTCTCGTTTGCGAACCTCGTGCGCTGGTCGCCGCAGGGCTATCCGTTGGTGCCGCATATCGCGAAGGGCTGGGAAGTGTCGGCCGATCAAAAGGTGTTCGTTTTCACACTACGAAAGGGCATGTGCTGGTCCGACGGCCATCCGCTTACAAGTGAGGATTTTCGCTACTGGTTTGAGGACGAGGTTGTTTATTTTCAAGTGCAGCCGCGATTCTTCCGCGCGGGGCGTAGTCTCGGCCGCGTCGAGGTTATTGATGAGCTGCACGTGCGCTTTGTGTTCGACGAGCCGAACCCGCTGTTTCCCGAGCGGCTGGCATCGATCGGCATGAACTACGAAGATTATACGGACTACATCGTGCCCGCGCATTACCTGCGGCGCTATCATCCGAAGTTGGGCGACCAAGAATTAATAAAGCGGACGATGGCGGCGTTTAAAATCTCCAGCCCGGTCGCGCTCTACAAGCGCATCAAAATGTGGACGAACCCCGAGCATCCGCGTCTCTGGCCGTGGATCTATCACACTTATGCGCCGACCACGCCGCAGACGTTTGTGCGCAATCCCTATTACGGCGTGGTCGATACGAAGGGCAACCAGTTGCCCTACCTCGACCGGCTGGTGATGGATATCAAAACCAACAACCTGATCGCGGTCTCCGCAGCCAACGGTGAACCCTCGATGCAGGACCGGCAGATCCGCTACGAGGATCACATTCTTCTGCTCGGGAGCGCGGCGCGCAACGGCTACGAGGTCTATCACTGGAAGCCCGCCACGCAGTCGCTCTTCACGGTGTTTCCGAATCTGAACCGTCTGGTCGATCCCGAGCGCCCCGAGACGAAGCTGAAGCACGAACTCATCAATCAACGCGCGTTTCGTCAGGCGCTCTCGCTGGCGATCAACCGACGCGATATTATCGACGCGGAATTCAACGGCCAGGCTGAGCCCGCGCAGATCGATCCCGGCCCGGATTCTCCCTACCACAACAAGCGGCTTTTCCATTCGTTCACCGCGCACGATCCGGATGAAGCCAATCGTCTGCTCGACGGGCTGGGGCTCACGCGGCGCGATGGTGAGGGCTACCGCACGTTTCCCGACGGGACACGCATGACCTTCGCGCTGAATCTCACCGATTATACCATCCTCGGACCGGCGCAGTTCGTCATCGACGACTGGGCGGCGGTGGGCGTGCGGGTGACGTTGCGCTCGCGGGCGCGCAAACTTTTTGACCAGGAGAAACTGGCGTTTGAACACGACTTCACCGTCTGGAGCGGGGAGAGCGAATATCTGCCGCTCGTCGAACCGCGCAATTTTGTGCCGACATATGGCGAGTCGTTTTTCGCCCCGCGTTTCGGCATCTGGTATATGAACGGCGGGCTCAACGGCGATCCGACTGTGCGCGAGCGCCCGGCGGCGTTGGCGCCGCCGCCGGATCATCCGCTGCTGAGCGCGATGCGGATTCTCGATGAGGCGTCGTCGCTGCCGACCGAGGCGCAACGCCGGGTGCGGTTCAACGAAGTGCTGGAGATTGCGGCGGATAATCTCTGGACGATCAGCATTTCGACGCCGCCCCCTCAGCTCGTCGTAGTTAAAAATGGGTTCCGCAATGTCCCGCGCGTGGCGCTGTTTGGCGCGGGCGTGCAGTCACCGGGTAACACCGCGATCGAGACCTATTTCTGGGACCGGCCCGCTGATCCGCCGGCGGTCACCGCGCAGACGAAGCGCGAAATCATCACGATCACGCCGCCGCCCGGTGCGGTCGCCCCGTTGGCGACCGTAGCTCCGGCGGGTGCGAAGATTGGCGCCGGCTTCAACCGCGTGCTGCGTTGGTTGACGGGGCTCAGTCTGACGCTCGGGCTGGTGCTCATCGCAGTGCGGCATCCCTTCATCGGCCGGCGTTTGTTGCTCATGATTCCGACGATGCTGGTCGTGTCGGTGATCGTCTTCATCCTCGTGCAACTGCCGCCGGGGGATTACGTGGAGACGCGGATCGCGCAACTGGAGTTGCAGGGCACCTCCAGCAACGAGCAACTCGCGGCGGACCTGCGCAAAAACTTCCACCTCGATGAGCCCCTGCCGCAGCGTTACGCGCGCTGGATCGGGCTGACTTGGTTTACTTCATTCAAATCGGCCGACACGGGACTGTTGCAGGGTAATCTCGGCCTCTCGATGGAGCATGAGAAACCGGTGAACGAGGTGATCGGCGATCGCATCATCCTCACGCTGATCGTGTCGCTCGCGACGCTGGTGATCACTTGGGTGCTCGCGCTGCCGATGGGCATCTATTCGGCGGTGCGCCAGTATTCGGTGGGCGACTATACGCTTACGCTGCTGGGATTTCTGGGCATGTCGGTGCCGGCCTTCTTGCTTTCGCTGGTGCTGATGTTTTTGGCCAAACGCTGGGTGGGGCTAAACATCGCGGGGCTTTTCTCGCCGGAGTTTGCGACAATGCCGGGTTGGAGCTGGACGAAATTCGTCGATCTGGTGCAGCACCTCTGGCTCCCGGTCGTAGTGCTCGGGTTTGGCGGTGTCGCGGGGATGATTCGCGTGATGCGCGCCAACTTACTCGATGAGTTGAAGAAGCCCTATGTCACGACGGCGCGGGCCAAGGGCGTGCGCCCGCTCAAGCTGCTGCTGAAATATCCGGTGCGGCTCGCGTTGAATCCTTTCGTTTCGGGCTTGGGCGGCATGTTCCCCCAGCTGGTTTCGGGCGGTGCCATCGTCGCGATGGTTTTGAGTCTGCCCATGATCGGCCCGACGATGCTGGACGCGCTGTTGGTCGAGGATGTTTATCTCGCGGGTTCGATGCTGATGGTGCTCAGCCTGCTCGGGGTGGTCGGCACGCTGGTGAGCGACCTGCTGTTGCTCTGGCTGGATCCGCGCATCCGGCTCAGCGGATCGCGATAGTCAAAACGCGGGCATTAAAAAGCCGGGAGGCGAGAAATCGCGACCCGGCTAAAAGAAAACCCGTCTTTAACGAACCTCGGGCATCGCGCCGGAGTTGCGGCTGGCGGTGGGTGGCGTGCCGAAGAACTCAGCGATGTGGCTGACGCCGGTGTAGCCCCGGGCGCGGAGTCTATCCTCGATAGCCCCGAGCGCAGCGCGGAGTTCGCTGGCGGTTTCCGCATCGAGTTCCTGCACGGAATCCGTGGCTTTGCTCACGATGTGGTAGCGCGGAGCGGCATCGAGGCTGAGCGAATAGAGGCCGGTGCCGTTGTGGAAGTAGGTGCGGCGGACAATCCCGATCTCCTCGAATGCCGACATGCAGCGATAAACGGTGACGAGATCGCAGCCGCGTTTGCCGAGATCTTCGTGGATGGTCTCAATACTTGCGGGCTGGCCGCGCTTTACGAGGGCGGCTAAGATCGTCAAGCGCGGCTGCGTGATACGCAGTCCCGCAGACTTCAGTTTTGCGGTGGCGACGGCGACGGGAGGTGCCGAATCAGCTCCCGCAAGCGGTGAGTTGGTTTGAGTTGAGGCGATCATGGAAGTTTGTTGGTGAAAAGTCACATTACTGCGCTGGAAGCGAGGGCGTTTTATAACCATTAAATACGTATCTGCGCGAGATGATACGGGACGTGTTTTGGTTATGATCGCAAACTGAGACCCGAAGATTGCACCGTGGCGGCGGGTGTGTCTAATTTAGCGCTCTACATGCAAGACTTGGAGTTCGCCGAGATTGTTTCACTTATCTGCAAGGAAGACGCGCGCTTTGAAAAAAAGGCCTACGAATTCGTGCGTCAGGGCCTCGATCATACGGTCAAGGAACTCCGTAAAAAGGAGGCGTCCAAGGCTGAACGATCACGGCACGTCTCCG
>JANXLP010000238.1 GCA_025355125.1 Opitutaceae bacterium
ATCAAACCGAAAAAAAGGCGCGACCGGTGAGGGACGCGCCTGAAGTCTTGCGAAGAGGTGGAGGCTTATTTGCCGAGGCTGGCGCGAAGGCTGTCGAGCTGGCCGGCGCTGCCCAGGACGAAGTCGCCCGCATCAACGCCGCCGGCGGCACCATCGCCGGCTCCATGGGCGTCGACGTGAACGAATACCTCCCCGCCGCCAAACGCGGCGTCACCAAGGTCAACATCGACACCGACGGCCGTCTCGTCTGGACCCGCGTTCACCGCGAGTTCTTCCGCGACAATCCCAAGGACTTCGACTTCCGCCCACCCGGCAAAATCTTCATCGAGGAATACGCGAAGTTCATCGCCAGCCGCAACGTCCTCCTCGGCAGCGCCAACCAACTCGACGACCTCCGCGCGAGCCTCGGCAAGTAATCCAAAAAATGCAGGCGGGGTGCACCCACCCCACATCCCCCGGCGCGGCCCACCAGCCGCGCTTTTTTTCGCCCTGGGAGCGCGGCCGCCCCCGGCCGCCCCGGTTTCCAAATTCGTTCCGTCCCTCCCGGTTTCTACATCCGAATTTTTCCGTGTATTCCGTGTGTTCCGTGGGCCACTCCTCTGAACTCGCCTCCGCCTCGACACGCCACTCTCACACCCGCCGCCACCGCCGCGTGCATCGTCGCTTTGCTTGGCTGATTTTTCAGGTCCTGACTTATCTTCCCGAATCTTTTTTACGACAATCGCCTCGCCGTAATTGCCACGCTGCAACCGTCGCACTCACTCTGGCGTTATGTCGGTTTTTCGCCCCCGGGCATCGCGCCCGTTTCCACTCCTCGCTGCGCTGATTATTTCAGCCCTCACCGCTTCCGCCGCCAACCCGGTGGATTTCAACCGCGAGGTCCAGCCGATCCTCTCCGACAACTGCTACCATTGTCACGGCCCCGACTCGTCCTCGCGCAAAGCCGGCCTGCGCCTTGATCTCAACGAAGCCGCGTTCGCCGGCGGCAAATCCGGTCTCGCCTCCATCATCTCGGGTAAGCCCGACGAGAGCGAACTCATCGCCCGCATCTTCAGCCACGACGAGGAGGAGATCATGCCCTCCCCCGACTCCAACAAAACCCTCTCCGCCGCTCAAAAAGACATCCTCCGTCGCTGGATCACCGAGGGCGCCGTCTGGGGCGAACACTGGGCCTACGTCGCCCCCAAACGCCCGCAGATTCCGACAATCGGCAATCAGCAATCTGCAATCGCCAATCCCATAGACGCTTTCATCCGCGCCCGTCTCGCCGCCGAAAAAATCACCCCGTCTCCGGAAGCCGACTCCGTCACGCTCATCCGCCGCATCAGTCTCGATCTCATCGGCCTCCCGCCCACTCCCACCGAAGTCGCCGCCTTCCTCTCCGACTCGATCCGCAATCCGCATTCCGCATACGACAATCTTGTGGACCGCCTCCTCGCCTCCACCCACTACGGCGAACGCCAGGCCCGTCCGTGGCTCGATGTCGCCCGCTACTCCGATTCCAACGGCTACTCCATCGACGCCCCGCGCCAGATCTGGAAATACCGCGATTGGGTCGTTAGCGCCCTGAATCGGGATCAGCCCTACGATCAGTTCGTCATCGAACAGCTCGCCGGCGACCTCCTCCCGAACCCCACCGTCGAGCAAAAGATCGCCACCGGTTTCAACCGCAACACCCAGATCAACCAGGAAGGCGGCATCGACCCCGAGCAGTTTCGCATCGAAGCCGTGATGGATCGCGTCGCAACCTTCGGTAGCGCCTTCCTCGGCCTCACCATCAACTGCGCACAGTGCCACGACCACAAATTCGACCCGATCCCTCAGGCCGACTACTACCGACTCTTCGCGTTTTTCAACAACACGGTTGATGACGGCCACGGTGAAAACCTCCCCGGAGGCCGCCTCTCTTTCGCTTCGGAGACGGGCCCTGCGGACAACTTCGTCCCCGAGATCGCGCAAGCCCGCGCCGACATGGCGAAATTCCTCGAGCCCTACGCCAAGGACTACCCCACGTGGCGTGCGAGCGTGACGCCCGAGCAGCGCCAAAAATTCAAGCAGAACGTCACCACCGCACTCACGCTCACGTGGGACAAGCAGACGATCAACCAGCGCCGCGCCATGTTCCTCACCTTCGGCGGCGCCAATCCCGAGTTCTCCGCCCTCAACGAAAAACTCGCCGCCTTTGAGAAACACGAGTCCAAGGCGACCATGACGCTCATCATGTCCGAGCTCTCCAAGCCCCGCGACACGACCCTTTTCATCAAAGGCGACTTCACGCGCCACGGTGCCAAGGTCACGCCCGGCACGCTCAGCGCCCTTCCGCCGCTCGCCCCCACCACCACCCCCACGGCCAACCGCCTCGACCTCGCGCACTGGCTCTTCGATCCCGCCAATCCCCTCACCGCCCGCGTGATGGTAAACCGCATCTGGCAGCAGTATTTTGGCCTCGGCCTCGTCGAGACGGAAAACGATTTCGGCTCCCAGGGCGCCCCGCCCACCCATCCCGAACTGCTCGACTGGCTCGCCACCGAGTTCTCCGCGCAGAAATGGAGCATGAAGGCCATGCACCGCGTCATCGTCACCTCCGCGACCTACAAACAGTCCTCCCTCGCTCGCCCCGATCTCGATCTCACCGATCCCCTCAACAAACTTCTCGCCCGCCAAAACCGCATGCGCCTCGACGCCGAAATCATTCGCGACGTCGGCCTCACCGCCAGCGGCCTCTACGAACCCAGGCTCGGCGGTCCGCCTGTATTCCCGCCTCAGCCCGATGGCGTCATGAACCTCGGCCAATCGCGGCGCGCGTGGACTCCCAGTGTCGGACCCAATCGTTACCGCCGCGCCCTCTACACCCACATGTGGCGCGCCACGCCCCATCCCGCAGTCGCCGTCTTCGATGCACCCGATGGTTTCAGCGCCTGCACCCGCCGCCTCCGGTCAAACACCCCGCTGCAAGCCCTCACGCTCCTCAACGACCTCCAGTTCTTCGAATTCGCCGAGGCCCTCGCCGCGCGCATCCAACGCGAGGGCGGCACCACCGACACCACCCGCCTCGACTACGCCTTCAGTCTCTGCACATCGCGCGCCCCCACCGCCATTGAGCGCAGTCGCCTCCTCGATCTCCTGCGTGATCTTCAACTCCCCGCCAAAGCCCCCGCCACCGACCCCGCCGCTACGCCCCACGAAGCTTGGACGACCCTCTCCCGCGTCCTGCTGAACCTCGACGAAACCATCACCCGCGCCTAAACTGTAGGGCGCGGTCTCTGACCCGCCCTCCACGCCACGTCCAAGCGCCAATTCTAAAATACGAAATCGAGAATCGAGAATTCCCTCCTATGCCCGCTCCCACGCAGACCTTCGACCCCGTCTCCCGCCGCCACTTCTTCAGCCGCTGCGCCATGGGCCTCGGCGGCATCGCCCTCGCCTCGATGATGAACGCGGGCAACCTCCGCGGTGTGCCCGCCGCCCCCGGCCCCATGGCCGAGCCGATGTCCCCGAAGCCTCCGCACTTCGGCCCCCGCGCCAAAAACGTCATCTACCTTTTCATGGCCGGCGGCCCCAGCCAGCTCGACCTCTTCGATTACAAGCCCCGCCTCGCCGAGCTCAACGGCCAGTCCGTCCCCGCCTCCCTCATCGAGGGCAAGCGCTTCGCGTTCATGGATACGAGCGCCAGCACCAAGCTCCTCGGCAGCCGCCGCAAGTTCGCCCAGCACGGCCGCAGCGGCGCGTGGGTCTCCGATCTTTTCCCGCACACCGCCAGTATCGTCGATGACATTACCCTCCTGAAATCCTGCGCCGCCGATCTCTTCAATCACGCGCCCGCCAAGCTTTTCATGAACACCGGCTCCGGCCAGTTCGGCCGTCCCAGCATGGGTTCCTGGGTCACTTACGGCCTCGGCAGCGAGGCCAATAATCTCCCCGGCTTCGTCGTCCTCCAATCCGGTCCACGCGGCCCTCGCGGCGGTGCCGTCAACTGGGGCACCGGCTTCCTTCCGACCACCTACCAAGGCGTTCCTTTCCGCGGCAACGGCGACCCGATCCTCAACCTCGCCAACCCCGCCGGCATCACCGCCTCGCGCCAGCGCCAGACCATCGACGCCATCCGCGACCTGAATCTCCAGCACGCCGTCGCCACCGGCGACTCAGAGATTCACACGCGCATCGCCGCCTATGAGATGGCCAGCCGCATGCAGACCAGCGCGCCCGAGCTCGTCGATCTCAGCGGCGAGAGCGAAGCCACGCTGAAACTTTACGGCGTGGACAAGGACACCCCTTCCTTTGCCCGCAACTGTCTCCTCGCCCGTCGCCTCGTCGAGCGCGGCTCTCGTTTCATCCAGCTCTACCACACCAATTGGGACAGCCACGGCGGCCCCGGCGAAAACCTCGAGGCTGATTTCCCCGCGCGCTGCCGCGAGGTCGATCAGGCCCAGGCCGCCCTCGTCATGGACCTCAAGCAACGCGGCCTCCTCAAGGATACGCTCGTTGTCTGGGGCGGTGAATTCGGCCGCACTCCCATGGGCGAGAACCGCGACACCACCGGCCGCAACCATCACATCGACGCCTTCACGATGTGGTTCGCCGGCGGCGGCACCAAGCCCGGCACCGTCATCGGCGAGACCGACGAACTCGGCTTCAACTCCGTCACCGACCGTGCGCACGTCCACGACATCCACGCGACGATCCTCCACTTGCTCGGCCTCGATCACAAAAAACTCACCTTCCGTTTTCAGGGTCGCGACTTCCGCCTCACCGACGTGCACGGCCACGTCATCGAGAAACTCCTCGCCTGATCTCATGTAGGGCGGGGTCGCCGAACCCCG
>JANXLP010000265.1 GCA_025355125.1 Opitutaceae bacterium
CTCGCTTGCGCGTTGCCCGCGGTCGCGGTCGCGCCGGTGGGCGCGCCGGGCACCGTGGCGGGGATCACGGCAGAAGACGCACTCGACGCGGTGCTCGTGCCGATGCTGTTGGTCGCGGTGACGGTGAACGTGTAGCTCGTGCCGTTGGTGAGACCAGTGATGACGAGCGGCGAGGTCGCGCCCGCGGCAGTCGCGCCACCGGGGCTCGCCGTGACGGTGTAGCCAGTGATGGCGGAGCCGCCGTTGCTGGCGGGAGCGGTGAAGACCACGCTCGCTTGCGCGTTGCCCGCAGTCGCGGTCGCGCCGGTGGGAGCGCCGGGCACGACGATCGCAGGCACGACGGCAGAAGACGCACTTGAGGCAGTGCTCGTGCCGATGCTGTTGGTCGCGGTGACGGTGAAGGTGTAGCTCGTGCCGTTGGTGAGACCGGTGACGACGAGTGGCGAGGTCGCGCCGGTGGCGGTCGCGCCGCCGGGACTGGCGGTCACGGTATAGCTGGTGATGGCGGAGCCGCCGTTGCTGGCGGGGGCGGTGAAGGCGACGCTCGCCTGCGTGTTGCCCGCGGTCGCGGTCGCCGCGGTGGGAGCCCCAGGGGCTGTGGGTAAAACACCGAGGCGGATCGTGTTGTTGATTGTGTCCGCGACGTAAATGTTGCCCGAGGTGTCCATCGCCAGGCCTTGGGGGTTGTTAAACCGCGCGGCGCTACCTGTGCCATCAGCAGTGCCGCTGCTACCGGCCGTGCCGGCCAGCGTCGTGACCACCCCGCCGGACGTGATTTTCCGGATCGTGTGGTTGTTGCGATCGGCGACATAAACGTTGCCTGAGCCGTCCACCGCCAGGCCTTGGGGCTGAAAAAACCGCGCGGCGCTACCTGTGCCATCCGTCGAGCCGCTGCTGCCAGACGTGCCGGCCAGCGTTGTCACTACTCCACCGGACGTGATTTTCCGAATTGTGTGGTTGGATGTATCTGCGACGTAAACGTTGCCCGAGCTGTCCACCGCCACACCACGTGGGCCGGTAAACCGCGCGGCGCTGCCCGTGCCATCCGTTGAGCCGCTGAAGAAGGCCGTGCCGGCGAGCGTCGTCACCACTCCACCGGACGTGATTTTACGGATCGTGTGGGCGCCGTTATCCGCGACGTAAACGTTGCCTGAGCCGTCCACCGCCACGCCATAGGGGGTGTTAAATCGCGCGGCGCTGCCCGTGCCATCCGTTGAGCCGGTGCTGAAAGCTGTGCCGGCCAGCGTCGTCACGACCCCGCTGGAAGTGATTTTTCGGATCGTGCGGGCGCCGGTATCCGCAACGTAAACGTTGCCCGAACTATCCACTGCCACCCCATTAGGGTTGGCGAACTTTGCGGCGCTGCCTGTGCCATCCACCGCGCCAAAACTGCTGCCGGCCAGCGTCGTCACCACTCCCCCAGATGTGATTTTCCGGATCTTGTTGTTGGCTGTGTCCGCGACGTAAATGTTGCCCGAGCTGTCCACCGCCACGCCGGTTGGGTTGCTGAACAGCGCGGCACTGCCCGTGCCATCCGCTGTGCCGGTGCTGCCGGCATTGCCGGCCAGGGTGGTGAAGGCGTAGGGGGTGGCGTAATTGCTCTGCGCCCGCAGCGCGGCGAGCGACACGGAGACCAGTGCGACAACCCAAAGGAGACGAAGGCGGAGATTCATGGAATGAGAAGGAAACTAGTGGATCAGGCGATTTCGGCGGTGGCGGCGGCGCGGAGGAGCGCGGCGGAGGCGGGCTCTAGGAGAAGGGTCGTCACGCCGAGGGCGTGGTAGCCGGCGACGAGGGCGGCGGAAGCGGAGGCGCAGAGGATGACCACGCGGCCGTCGAAGCCGGCGCGGCGCAGCCGGCGGACGAGGGCGAGTCCGCCGAGGCCGGGCAGCGCGTGGGCGGCGAAGACGATATCGCACGCGCCGTGTTGCGCGACGCAGGCGAGGGCCTGACGTCCATCGCGCACGCACTCGACGGTGCGGCCGGGCCCGGCGAGCGTGCCGAGGAGCGTGCGGCGTTGCGCGGGGTCGGCGGTGGCGCAGAGAATCCGCAGAGGGCGCGCGGTGCTGGAGCGAAGGGCGGACATAGGGCGATTACCCTAATTTCGGAAAGCATCAGCCGCGGCGCAACGGGGACGCCTACGATTCGGGCGATGCGGTGACTACGATTTTGCCACGGGGTGGCGGGCGCTGGAGAGTGGAAGGTTGAATCTCCGACCCGCGGACATGGGCAAGATGCCCATGCCACTTCGGAGCATCTGCACGGGCCATCGGTTAGGAACGGAACTTGCACGGTGGGTGATGATACTATTCCTCCGAGCCGCCTCTTATGCCCGCCGCCCCAACTTCATCCGCTGCCGGTCATTTTGTCCTGATCGAGGACGACGGGCTGCTGTGTGATTTGCTGGCGCGGGCGATCACGGCGCGGTTTGCGCCGCGCACGCTGCGGACGTTTGGCGATGGGACGGCGGGGCTGGCGCATTGTCTGGCGGCGGCGCCGGATCTGTTGATCACCGATCTGCGACTGCCGGGCTTGGATGGGCGCGAAATCATCCGGCGTGTGCGGGCGCGTCATGCCGGCACGCGTTGCGTCGTGCTCACGAGCGCGGTGACGCCGACGTTGCCGGCGGAGCTGCTGGCGCTGGGGGTGGGCGGGTTCATCGACAAGGCGTCGCCTTCTGAGCACGTGGAGCGGGCGATCGAGCGCGTGCTGGCGGGCGGGCTATATTTTTCCGCACAGATGAATCCTGCCCCGGCGGTGGCGAAGGCCATGGTCGCCGAGGGACCGAGACCAGCGGTGTTGACGGAACGCGAGCGCGAGGTCGCGCGGCTGGTGGCGGGCGGGCTGATCTCGAAGGAGATCGCGGAGCGGCTAGGATTGAGCGCGCGCACGGTGGAAAAGGAGCGTGGTCAGATCATGGAAAAAATCGGGGTGAGCGATTTGTCGGGGTTCATCCGCTGGTGCGTGCGGAACGGGTTGGGGTGAGGGGCGCGGGGAAACGCTCAACGCTTAACGTTCAACTTTTAACGTTTAAGTCGGCGGCACGGGGAGCAGGGCGGTGAAGGTCGTGCCCTGGCCGGGTGCTGAATCGACTTCGACGCTACCGCCGTGACGGGCGATGAAGTCCCTCGTTATGTGGAGGCCAAGGCCGGTGGAGGCTTCGCCGCCGGTGGGCTGGGCGGAGAGGCGTTGGAAGGGTTGAAACATGCGGGCGAGGTCGTCGGGGCCGAGGCCCGGACCTTCATCAGCGACGGCGACGCAGAGGTGGTCGGCGCGGCGTTCGGCGGTGACGCGGATGGTGCCGCCGGCGGGTGTGTATTTGACCGCGTTGTCGATGAGGTTGTCGATCGCCTGAGCGAGGCGAGCGGGGTCGCCGACGAAAGGGAGCGGGGCGGCGGGCGGAGCGAAGGAGAGCGTTTGCAGTTTTTCCTCGGCGCGGGCGGCGTGACGCGAAACGATTTCGGCGGCGAGTTGGCCGAGGTCGAGGGGCGACCGGTGCAACTGCAGGTCGCCGCCTTCGATGGCGGCGAGGTCGAGAAGGTCGCGCACGAGGTCGGACATCTGGCGAGCGTTGCCGCGAAGCAGGCGCGCGGCCGAGCTGACGGCGGCGGGGTCGGCGGATTTTTGTTCGATGGTATCGGCGCTGCGCAGCATGGAGCGCAGGGGGCCCTTGAGATCGTGGGAGGCGATGGCGAGGAGGCGGGATTTGAGGACGCCGGCATCCTCGGCGAGCATCTGGGCGCGGCGGGTTTCCCCGAGCGCGCGGCGCTCGGCGCGGAGGCGGGCGCGTTGGGCGGCGAGAATCGCGGCGAGGGCGGCCACGATGATAAGCGCGCCGGCGATGAGGGCGGTGCGCACGGCGCGGGCACGCTCCAGCTCGGCATCGCGCGCGCGCAGCTCGGCGGCGCGCAGCGACTGGTCGCGGTGCAGGTCGGCGATCTCGTGGAGGCGGCGTTCGGACTCGAATTGCGCGTTGAGGAGGACGACCTGCTGGCGGGCTTTCTCGGTAAAAATCGAGGCGGTGGCGGTCTGGAGTCTGCGCTGAAATTTAAGGGCGAGGGGCAGGTTGCCGGCCGCCTCGTGCGCGACGGCGAGCTGACTGTAGACGCTGGCGAGGGTGACGCCGCCGCCAAACTCGCGGGCGAGCGTGAGGCTGCGTTCCAGTTGGACGAAGCCCTCGGCGAAGCGGTGTTCCTTGACGAGGACGCCGCCGAGGAGGCGGGTGGCGTTGGCCAGATTTCGCTTCAAGCCCTGCTGTTCGTAGATCGCGATGGCGCCGTTGTAGCGCTCACGGGCGCCGGGGAGATCGCCTTCGTTTTCCACAATGCTGCCGAGGTTGAGCAGCGCATCGGCGACGCCGCGTTCGTTGCCCGCCCGCCGGTGGGTCTCGAGCGAGCGGGTGTGCGCGGCCCGGGCGCCGACGGGATCGCCGCTGTTGCCGCGGTGATTGCCGAGAACCTTGTAATAGTCGCCCAGCCGGCGCAGGTCGCCGAGCTGCTGCGCGTATTTTTCGGCCTGCGCGAGGTGGAATTCCGAGCGGGGGTAATCTTTCAGCTCGGTGTAAACGGTGACGATCCCGGTGTGGGCATCGCAGAGCAGGGCAATGTCGCCGGTTTTTTCGCCGAGGAAGATGGCTTCGTGGAAACTAGCGATAGACGCGGGATCATCGGCGAGGCTCCAGTGGGTGCGGGCGATAAGATAGAGGAAGCGGGCGCGGAGGCGGTCGTCGCCGATTTTCGAGGCGTCGGCCAGGCCGGCCTGCGACAGGCGCATGGCCTCGGCGTAGTCCGTCTGCTGGCGGCGGAGCCCGGCGAGGACCGCCGTGGCCGAGAGTTTCGTGCGAGGCGTGGCCGCGGTGGTGATGGCCTCCTGGGCGAGGGCGATGCCGCGCAGCGGATCGAAGGCTTCAAGGCGTTCGGCCAGCTCGGTCAGAAGCGCGGGCCGGTCGGCCGGCGGGGCGGCGGCGAGTTTTTGCTCGAGCGCGGGGATAGCGGGCGTCGCTGGTTCGGCCGCAGTCGCGAGACCGGCGACGAGCACGAAAAGCAGCGGACGGAGGCGGGCGATGCCGAGGCGAGGGAACGGAGCGAGCGGGGCGACGCCGACTGGAGTTTTGCGCGGCTGGATGGACGGTAAGATCAATCTGCCCGGCAACGAAGGCGAAGCGCGGGGCGCTGGCAAGGTTCGGCGGAGGCGAAACGCCGTCGAGTGAGCTCGGGTGGGAAATAAAAAGCCCGACCAGCGGTCGGGCTTATGGGCGGAGGGTGGAGTGAGGGCGCGCCCCGGAGGGCGGTGCGGAGACCGAGCCCTACCTTTTGGCGGGTGGAGCGGGGAGCAGGGGCTCGACGAGGAGGCCTTCGGTGAGGGCGTCGTTGGGGTTCGAGACCACGCGGGCGCCGTCGGCGAGGCCGGTGAGGACTTCCATCTGCGTGCCGAAGTCGCGGCCGGTTTTCACTTTTTGGAAGCGGACGGTTTTGGCGGCATCGACCACCGCCACGAGCGTGCCTTCGGCGCGGACGATGATGGCGTTGGAGGGCAACATAAGGGCGGGCTCGGCGGGTTTTAGGCGGAAACGGATTTGCACGAACATGCCGGGGAGGAGTTCGCCGTTTTCGTTGGGGAGCTGGATTTCGGTCGTGAGGGTGCGGGTGACGGGGTCGAGGGCGCCGGCGGCGCGGACGATTTTGGCGGCGAAGGTGCGGCCGGGGAATTCGTTGACGAGGACATCGACGTCGAGGCCGGGGCGGATGGCGCGCATGTAGGTCTGCGGGATGCTGGCGTAAACGCGCAGGGGCGTGATCGCGGCGAGGCGGAAGAGTTCGCGGCGGCTGGCATCGGTGGTGATGAGCGTGCCGATCTCGGCGCCGCGGGCGGTGACGACGCCGGCGAAGGGGGCGACGATCGTCTGGAGGGATTTGAGCTGGGTGAGTCGAGCGACGTTGGCCTCGGCGGCCTGGGCATCGGCGGCGCGGGCGAGGGCGGCGGCAGATTTTTCGTCGGCTTCCTGCTTCGAGACGGCGTTGCGGGCGGCGAGGTCTTTCCAGCGTTGCGACGTGGCGGCGGCGAGCTCGGCGTTGGCCTTGGTCTGCGCGAGGGTGGCGCGGGATTGGTTGAGTTCCTGGTCGAGCTCGGGGCCGTCGATGATCGCGAGGGTCTGGCCAGCGGTGACTTTGTCGCCGAGATCGACGAGCCATTTGGAAAGGTAGCCGCCGGTGCGGGCGTAGATGGCGGCTTCTTGGAACGCCTGCAGGCTGGCGGGGAGGATGAGCTCGACGGCGGCGGAGGAGCGGGCGGCGGTGACGACGTTGACGGTGGGCGTGGGGTGCGGCGCGGTGGCGGCGATGGCGAGCCCAGTGGGAAGGAGGAAGAGGAGCGGGCGGAGGACGGACTTCATGGGAGCGGAGGACGGAAGGACGGAAAGTTGAGAGCTGAGGGTTGAGAGACCGGAACTCTCAGTGGGCGGCGTCGGCGGTGGCTTCTTCGAGGAGTTCTTCCTCGGGGGTGTGCGGGCTCTGGGTGCGGAGGGTCGCGTAAACGACGGGCACGAGGAAGAGCGTGGCGAGGGTGGCGAAGAGGAGGCCGCCGATGACGGCGCGACCGAGCGGGGCGTTTTGCTCGCCGCCTTCGCCGAGGCCGAGGGACATGGGCAACATACCGATGATCATGGCGAGGGCAGTCATGAGCACGGGGCGGAGACGCGTGTGGCCGGCCTCGAGCGCGGCGGCGCGGGCGTCTTTACCTTCCTTGCGGACGTCGTTGGCGAAGGTGACGAGGAGGATGGCATTGGCGGTGGCGACGCCGACGCCCATGATGGCGCCCATGAGCGAGGGAACGCTGAGGGTGGTGCGCGTGAGGAAGAGCATCCACGCGATGCCGCACAACGCGCCGGGCAGGGCCATGATGATGATGAACGGATCGAGCCAGCTCTGGAAATTCACGACCATCAAAAGATACACGAGGACGATGGCGCCGAGGACGCCGAGGCCGAGACCGAGGAAGGACGAGTCCATGCTCTGGGCCTGGCCGCGCATGGTGATGAAGCTGCCGCGCGGGAGTTTCTTCTCGAACTCGGGGAGGAGTTTTTTGACGGCGTCGGCGACGGAGCCGAGATCGCTCTGATCCACGGAGGCGAAGACATCGAAGACGGGTTGGACGTTGTAGTGGCTGACGACGGACGGGGCGATGGTGCGCTCGACGGTGGCGACGTTGCCGAAGATCTGGGGGACGCTGCCGCGGGTGGTGGGGAGTGGAGTCGCGAGGATGGCCTCGATGGAGTCCATCTTCGAGGGAGGCGTCTGCGTGGCGACGGCGTATTGGACGCCGTTTTGCGGGCTGAGCCAGAAGTTGGGGGCGGACTGGGCGGAGCCGGAGAGGGAGATGAGGACGTTGGTGGCGACGTCGCGTTGGGAGAGGCCGAGTTGTTGGGCGCGGGTGCGGTCCACGTTGAAGCGGAGGGCGGGGGCGTTGACGACCTGTTGGACGTGGACGTCGACGGCGCCGGGAATTTTGGCGATACGGGCGGAGAGTTCCTGGGCGAGGGCGTAGTTGGTTTTGACGTCGCGGCCGGCGATCTGGACGTCGATCGGGGCGGCGAGACCGAAATTGAGAATTTGGCCGACGATGTCGGAGGGTTGGGTGAAGAAGACGCAGTCGGGCATCTCGCGGTTGAGGCGATTGCGGATGGTGCGGACGTAATCCCAAGTGGGGCCGTGTTTCTCGGGGTTGAGGGCGACAAGGATTTCGCCGTCGGCGGCACCGATGGTGGCGGAGTCGCTGAAGGCGAGGTTCACGCCGCCGGAGGGGAGGCCGATGTTGTCGAGGATGGTGACGAGTTCATCGGCGGGGATGACTTCGCGGATGACGTTTTCCACCTGGGTGAAAATGCGCTCGGTCTCCTCGATGCGGAGGCCGGCGGGGGCGCGGACGTGGAGGCGGAACTGGCCGGCATCGACGACGGGAAAGAAATCGCGGCCGAGGAAAGGGATGAGGGCGGCGCTGGCGAGGACGGAAAGGAGGGCGACGACGGCGACGGTTTTGCGGTGGTTGAGGCTCCAGTTGAGGCCGCGGGCGTAGCGGGCGCGGAAGCGTTCGAAGTGGCGGTTGAAACGGACGTGGATGCGCCAGAAAATATCGCCCTTGGGCGAGGGGTGGGCGGAGGTTTTCGGAATCACGGGCGGAACGCCCGTGCCACTTTTCTGAGACGATCCCATGGGCAGGATGCCCATGCCACTGTCCGGAGGGCTATCGTGCATGACGGGCTGACCGCGGAGAAGGTAGTGAACCATCGTGGGGACGACGGTTCGCGAGAGAAGATATGAGGCGAGCATCGCGAAGATGACGGCCATCGCGAGGGGGCCGAAGAGGTATTTGGCGGTGCCTTCGAGGAAGAAGATCGGGATGAAAACGATACAGATACAGAGCGTGGAGACGAAGGCGGGCATCGCGATCTGCTCGGCGCCGTCGAGGATGGACTGGAGGAGGGGTTTTTTGAGGCCGAGGTTGCGGTCGATGTTTTCGATGGTGACGGTGGCGTCGTCCACGAGGATGCCGACGGCGAGGGCGAGACCGCCGAGGGTCATGGCGTTGATCGTCTGGCCGCAGGCGGCGAGGCAGAGGATGGAGCAGAAAATCGAGAGCGGAATGGAGAGGGCGACGACGAGGGTGTTTCGCCACGTGCCGAGGAAGAGAAGAATCATCGCGGCGGTGAGGGTGGCGGCGAGGGCGCCTTCGAAGACGACGCCGTGGAGGGCGGCGCGGACGAAGACGGATTGGTCGAACAGCGGCCGGATATCCATCTCGGGCGGGACGACGGCGGCCACGCGCGGGAGGACGGCTTTGATGCGCTCGATGATGTCGAGGGTGGAGGCACCGCCGGTCTTCAGGATGCTGAGGAGGGCACCGCGATTGCCGTCTTGGCGCACGATGCTGGCTTGGGTCGCAAAGCCGTCGCGGACCTGGGCGACGTCGCGGATGTAGATAGTGGAGCCGTTGACGACGCGGATGGGGAGGTTGCCGAGGCCCTCGATGGTGTCGGGGCTGCTGTTGAGGAATACGCCGTATTCGCGATCACCGATCTTGGCGGTGCCGGAGGGCAGGGTGAGGTTTTGGGCGTTGATGGCGTTGCTGACATCGGCGGGCGTGAGGCCTTTCGCGAGGAGTGCGGCGGGATCGAGATCGACCTGGATCTGGCGAACCTTACCGCCGAGCGGGAGGGGAACGGAGGCGCCCTGAACGGTGGCGAGTTGGAGACGGACGGAGTTGAGGCCGAGGTCGTAGAGCGTCTGCTCGGAGAGGGTTTTTGAGCCGAGGCCGAGTTGGAGGATGGGGACGTTGGAGGCGCTGTAGCGGATGACGAGGGGCGGCGTGGTGCCCGGCGGCATGATGCGCGTGATCGTCTGGCTGATGGCGGTGACCTGGGCGACGGCGGCATCGACGCTGGCACCGGGTTGGAAGAAGACCTTGATGACGCCGACGCCGGCGAGGGACTGCGACTCGATGTGCTCGATGTCGTTAACGGTGGTGGTGAGGGCGCGCTCGGAGAGGGTAACGATACGTTTCTCCATCTCCTCGGGGGTGAGCCCGTTGTAGGTCCAGATGAGGCTGACGACAGGGATGTCGATGGACGGAAAAATATCTTTCGCCATGCGGCGCACCGTGAGGAGGCCGAGGATGACGATGAGGAGGGCCATCACGGTAAACGTGTAGGGCCGGCGGAGGGCGAGACGGACGATCCACATGGAAGTTGAAGAGAAGGAAGAAGACGGATGCTAAGCAGGATTGTCGCCGGAAATGTATCGATTTTCCAATATCGCTTTGCCCACCCATCAAGACGTGATTCGTCTTGATGGCATGGAATTGAGACATCTGCGGTATTTCGTGGCGGTGGCGGAGGAGCTGCATTTCGGGCGGGCGGCGCGGCGGTTGAACGTGGCGCAGCCGCCGTTGAGCCAGCAAGTGAAGGCGCTGGAGGCGGAGTTGGGGGTGACGCTCCTGCTGCGCACGAGCCGGCGGGTGGAGCTGACGGCGGAGGGGCGGGTATTTCTGGAGCATGCGACGCTGGTGCTGGGCCAGACGGAGCGGGCGAAGGACGCGACGCGGGCGGCAAAGCGGGGCGAGGCGGGGCGGATCGCGATCGGGTTTGTGACCTCGGCGGTGTATGCGCTCGTGCCGGGAATTTTAAGGGAATACCACCGCAAGTTTCCGGCGGTGGAGATGCGTTGTCACGAGATGACGCCGGCGCGCTTGCTCCATGCCTTGCGGCAGCGGGAGATCGACGTGGCGTTTGTGCGTTTGCCGGTGCGGGAGGATGGACTGGTGGCGACGGAGATCTCGCGGGAGCGGCTGGTGCTGGCGCTGCCGGCGGAGCATCCGCGCGCGGGCGGGGGAAGGGAGCGGCTGCGGGATTTCGCGACGGAGACGTTTATCATGGTGCCGCGGACGGCGGCGCCGGGGTTCCATGACGCGTTGCTCAATGAGTGTCGGCGGGCGGGGTTCAGTCCGCGCATAGGGCATGAGGCGGGCGAGTGGCAGACGGTGCTCGCGCTGGTGGCGGCGGGGCTGGGCGTGGCGCTGGTTCCGGAGTCGTTGCGACACTGGCAGCGGCCGGGCGTGGCTTATCTCGAACTGACGCCACGCACGGCGGAGGTGCCGTTGGAACTCGTGTGGCGGAAAGAGACGGCGCAGCCGCTGGTGGAGGCGTTTGTCGCGGTGGCGCGGGCGGCGGCGCTTGAAGCGAAGGACGCGACTCGTGTGAACGGAGGAATTTAGGAGACGTGCGCGGGGACGGGCGCGGGTGCGGAATCGAACGCGGGCACGGGCATCGGCGTGAGGTGCTTGGTGAAGCGTTCCATGAACAGGTAGAACACCGGCGTGATGTAGAGCGTGAGGATCTGGGAGACGCACAGACCGCCGACCACGGCGAGACCGAGCGTGCGGCGGGCATCGGCGCCCGCACCCCAACCGAGGGCGATGGGCAGGGTGCCGGCGATGGCGGCGAAGGTGGTCATCATGATCGGGCGGAAGCGCACGATGCAGGCTTCGAAGATGGCGTCCTCGGCGGATTTGCCGTGGTTGCGGCGGGCATCGAGGGCGAAGTCGATCATCATAATGGCGTTCTTTTTCACGATGCCGATGAGCATGATGAGGCCGACGTAGCCATACATGTTGAGCTCCTGGCCGAAGATGAGGAGGGTGACGAGGGCGCCGAAGGTGGCGGCGGGCAGGCCGGAGAGAATGGTGATCGGATGAACGAAATCTTCGTAGAGAATCCCGAGCACGAGATAGATCACGAGGACGGCGATCAACAGGGTGAGGCCGAGGCCATTCAGGGAACTGGTGAAGGCGGCGGCGGTGCCTTGGAAGGTGCCGCTCACGGTGGCGGGCATGACTTCGCGGGCGATCTTTTCAATCTGCTCGGTCGCCTCGCTGAGCGAGAGGTCGGGCCGAAGATTGAAGCTGATGGTGACGGCCGGGACTTGGCCGAGATGGGCGACGGTGAGCGGGCCGACGGAGGGGCGGAGCTTGACCACGCTCTCGAGAGGGATGAGTTTGCCCTCGCGGTTGCGCAGGTAGAGCAGGGAGATGGATGCGGGGTCGCGCAGGTATTTTTCGGCGAGTTCGAGGATGACCGCGTATTGGTTGGTGGAGGTGTAAATCGTCGAGACCTGGCGGGCACCGAAGGCGCTGTAGAGGGTTTCCTCGACTTGCTGGGCGTTGAGGCCGAGGGACGAGGCTTTGTCGCGGTCGATGTCGATGATGAGCTGCGGGCTGGTGATCTGGAGATCAGAGCTGACGTCGATCACGCCGGAAATCTCCCGGACACGGTCAAGCATCACGGGGGTGACGCGGTAGAGTTCCTGCAGATCGGTGCCGTAGAGGGAGTATTGGTAAACGGAGGACGAGCCGCGCGTGCCGAGGCGGATGCTGGGCGGAACGGTGGGGAATACGCGCACGCCCGGGATGCCGGCAGTTTCGGCGCGGAGCATCTGGGCGATCTGGCTGGCGCCGGGGCGCTTGCCGTCGATCAGCGAGATGAACATGCGGCTGGTGTTGCTGGCACCGCCGCCGCGACCGCCGCCGAGGAAGACGATGCTGTCTTTGACGTAGGGGTTGCGCTTGATGACGGCGTTTACGGAACGCTGGTAGCCGACCATGGCTTCGAACGAGGAGTCTTGCGCGCCCTCGAGCTGGATCTGGATGCGGCCGGTGTCCTCAGTGGGGATGAAGCCCTTCGGAGTGATGACGATCAGCAGTGCGGTGAGGGCCATGGTGGCGACCGCGACCAGAAGGGTGGCGGTGCGCCAGCGAAAAGAAAAGCGAAGGGTGCGTTCGTAGAGATCGACGCTGCGTTGAAACATCCGCTCGGTGGCACGGTAGAAACGGCCGTGGGTCTCGGCGTGGTTGATCGGTTTGAGAAACCGGCTGCAGAGCATTGGGGTGAGGGTGAGCGACACGAAACCCGAGACCAGAATCGCGGCGGAAATAGTTACGGCGAACTCGTGCAGCAGGCGGCCGAGCACGCCGCCCATGAAGAGCACGGGAATGAAGACGGCCACGAGGGAGATCGTCATCGAGATGATGGTGAAGCCGATCTCGCGGGACCCGCGGATGGAGGCGGCCATGACTGACTCGCCCTTCTCGATGTGGCGGACGATATTTTCCAGCATCACGATGGCGTCGTCCACGACGAAGCCGACGGAGAGGGTGAGGGCGAGCAGCGAGATGTTATCGATGCTGAAGTTGAAAAAATACATCACCGCAAACGTGCCGATGACGGCGATGGGCATCGCGATACTCGGGATGAGGGTGGCCGAGAAGGAGCGCAGGAAGAGGAAGATCACGAGCACGACGAGGATGATCGCGAGCACGAGGGTGAACTTTACGTCGTGCACGGATTCGCGGATGGCGATGGAGCGGTCCACGACGGTCTCGAGGTCGATGGTGGCGGGGAGTTGCGCGCGGAAGGCGGGCAGGAGGGCTTTGACGCCGTCCACGACCTTGATCGTGTTGGTGCCCGGCTGGCGCTGGATGGAGAGGACGATGGCGCGCGTGTTTTTGGTGCCGGCGCCGAACTCGGGATCCTCGACACCGTCCTTGAAGCGGGCGTCGAACCAACTGTAAGATTTTTCGTTTTCGACGCTGTCGGTGACGTTGGCGACGTCGCTCAGGCGGACGGGGGCGCCGTTGCGGTAGGTGATGATGACCTTGCCGAAGCCATCGGCGCTCTTGAGCTGGCCGGTGGCGAGGAGCGTGGTGGACTTCGATGCGCCGTCGATCAGCCCGGCGGGGAGATTCACGTTGTTGGTGTCGAGCGCGGTGCGGACTTCGTCGATCCCGATGCCGCGGGAGGCGAGGGCGCGGGGATCGAGGCGGACGCGGACGGCGTATTTCTGGGCGCCGAAGACGTTGACTTGGGCGACGCCGTCCACCGTGGAAATACGCTGGGCAAGGACGGTTTCGGCGAACTCGTTGACTTCGGAAAGCGCGAGCGTCTTCGAGGAGAGGGCGATCAGCAAAATGGAGTCGTCGCTGGGATTGGACTTTCGAAACGACGGGGGATTCGGCATATCCCTCGGGAGGCGGCGCTGCACGGCGGCGATGGCGGACTGGACGTCCTGGGCGGCGCCGTCGATGTCGCGGTCGAGGTTGAACTGCATCGTGATCGAGGTGTTCCCGAGGGAGCTGGTCGAGGACATCGATTCGATGCCGGCGATGCTGGAGAACTGCTGCTCGAGCGGGGTCGCGACGGATGCGGCCATGGTCTCGGGGCTGGCGCCGGGCAGGCTGGCGGAGACGGAGATCGTGGGGAAATCGACGTTGGGCAGATCGCTGACGGGGAGGCGCTCGTAGGCCATCCAGCCGAAGAGGGTGATGGCGGCCGTGACGAGCGTGGTCATCACGGGGCGGCGGATAAATTGTTCGGGGATGTTCATGGCGCCTTTTTGTCCTCGGATGGGTTGGCGTCGGCAGTGGCATCTTTAGCCGGGGCTTTTTCACCGCCGCCTTTGGGGCCCTTGCCGGATTTCGCGCTGCCGTCGGGTGATTTGATTTCCACGGGGCGACCCGGAACGACGCGGAGCTGGCCGTCGATGACAACGGTCTCGCCCTCGGCGGCGCCCTTGGCGATGACGGCGACCGGGCCGACGAGTCGCTCGACGACGACGGGGCGGAGCTCGGCGGTCTGGTCGGCCTTGACGATGTAAATGTGTTGGCCCGCTTGGGAGGTTTGAATGGCGCTGCTCGCCACGGTCATGACCTCGGGCGCGGCGAGGGTGACGGTGACGGTGGCGAATTGCCCGGGCCAGAGGCGTTGTTGGGCGTTGGGGAATGTGCCCTTGAGTTTCAACGTGCCGGTCGAGACATCGACGGTGTTGTCCATGAACGTGAGTTCGCCGTCTTCGGCGCGCTCGTCGGTCCCGGGCGGGATGACTTTGATCTTGAGGGCGCCGTCGGCGCGATAACGCACGAGGGAGCCGAAATACTGCTGGGGCACGGCGAAGGTGACGTTGATCGGGCTGATCTGGTGGACGGTGACGAGCTGGCCGCCGGCGTCGTTGACGCGAACGAGGTCGCCCTCATGCACGGCGACGTTGCCGGTGCGACCGGCGAGCGGGGAGCGGATCGTGCAGTAGTCGAGTTGGAGGCGGGCGTTGGCGGCGGCGGACTCGCTGGCGAGCTGTTGAGATTGGAGCGCGCGGGCGGAGTCGGAAATGGCCTGGAACTGCTCTTGGGAAACGAGCGCGCCTTCACTGAGCGTGCGATAGCGGTCAACCTGCGCCTGGGCGGTGCCGAGCTGGACCTTGATGCGTTGGAGGTCGGCTTCGGCCGAGCGCAGGCTGTTTTGAAAGGGGCGCGAGTCGATTTCGAAGAGGATGTCGCCCTCGCGGACGTCCTGGCCCTCCTTGAAGTTGATCTTCACGAGCGTGCCGGTGACTTGGGAGCGCACCGAGGCGGTGCGGCTGGGCTCGACCGCACCGATGGCCTCAAGCGTGAGCGGGACGACCTTGCGCTGGACTTTGCCGACGATGACCGGGGCGGGTGCGCCGGCGCTGCGGCCGGCGGCGGGTTTCGCCTTGTTGCCGCAGCCAGTGAGGGCGAAAAGGAGACTGAGCGCGGTTAAGAAAAGACCGATAGAGCGGGAGCGCGAAGCGGAAAGGGGCATGGAATGATGGGCGTGGACGAAAGATGACACGTGACCGGGGAAGACGTGTAAATCCCGGAAGAGATTCGGAGGAAAATGGTTCGCAGGATGCGTGCCTACCCTGGGCGGTGGTATCCGTCATATCGCGAACCTTTTCCTTGCTAGGGTGGAGCGGGGGGATTTCCCTCGAAGGACCTTTGTCCATTATGAAAGTCCTCGTCGCCGATAAGATCTCACCCAAGGGAGTTGCCTACCTGCGCGCGCAGCCGGGCTTGGAAGTCATCGAGGCCTACGGATCTTCCCCCGAGAAGGTGCTGGAACTCGTGAAAGACGTGCACGCGATCGCGGTGCGCTCGGAGACGAAAATCACCGCCGCCGTGTTCGCCGCCGCGCCGCTGTTAAAGGTCGTCGGTCGCGCGGGCGTGGGCGTGGACAACGTCGATGTCGATGCCGCCACGGAGCACGGCGTGATCGTCATGAACACGCCCTCGGGCAACACCATCGCGACGGCCGAGCTGACGTTTACCCACATCCTTTGCGGCGCGCGTCCCGTGCCCCAAGCAGCCGCCTCGATGAAGGCCGGGCAGTGGGATCGGAAGAGCTTTTCGGGCATCGAGCTTTTCAAGAAGACCCTCGGCATCGTGGGCTTCGGCCGCATCGGCGGCGAGGTCGCGAAGCGCGCGCAGGCTTTCGGTATGCGCGTAGTCGCCTATGATCCCTATCTCGCGCCGAGCCGCGCGAAGGCTATGCAGATCGATGCGGTCACGCTCGACGAGCTCCTTGCGCAGTCGGACTACATCACGGTCCACATGCCGCTGACGGACGACACGAAATACATGATCGACGAGGCGGCTTTCGCGAAGGCGAAGAAGGGCCTGCGGATTTTCAACTGCGCCCGTGGCGGTATCATCAAGGAAGCCGCGCTCATCGCCGCGCTGAAGTCCGGCCAAGTCGCCGCCGCCGGTCTCGACGTTTTCGAGGAAGAGCCGCTCGCGAAAGACAGCGAACTCCGCAGCCTGCCCAACGTCACGCTCACCCCGCACCTCGGCGCCTCCACCACGGAGGCGCAGGAAGCCGTGGGCATCGAAGTCGCCGAGCAGATCGCCGATGTGCTCCTCAACGGCGCCGTGCGCAACGCCGTGAATCTTCCCTCGGTTGACGCAGCCACCGCCAAAATTCTCGGGCCGTATCTCGATCTCGGTGCCAAGCTCGGCACGCTCGTGCAGCAGCTCGCGCCGGCGGCGGTCGCCAAGCTCCGCGTCACTTACTACGGCAAGATCGTCGATCTCGACGCCAACGCCATCACGCGCGCCATCCAGCGCGGCTACCTCAAGCGCATCAGCGGCGAGGGCGTGAACGTCGTCAACGCGCCCATCGTGCTCGAGCGTCTCGGCCTGCGTTGCGAAGTAATCAAATCTTCCGAGGATTCCGACTACACCGAACTCATGCTCGTCGAGGCGGTCGCTGCCGACGGTTCGACGCGCAGCGCGGCGGGCACACTCGCCACGCGGATCAACAGCCCGCGCATCGTCGCCGTGAACGGCCGTGGCGTCGAAGTCGCAGCCACCGGCAAGCTCCTCATCATTGAGAACGCCGACGCGCCCGGCATGATCGGCTACGTCGGCACGCTGCTCGGCAAGGACAAGGTCAACATCGCCAACATGTCGCTTAGCCGCCAGCAGGCCGGCGAGACCGCGCTCATGGTGATCAACCTCGACAGCGAGCCGAGCGCCGCTGCCCGCGCCGAGTTGAAGGCCCACGCCGCCATCAAGCTCGCGAAGTTCGTGCAGCTCTAAAAACCCACCGCGCCGCCGACCATCCGCCGTGTTCGCCGCCCTCGTCATCATCGCTCTCGTCGGCTATCTGCTGGGCTCGCTGCCCTTCGGCTACGTCGTCGCGCGCGCCAAGGGCGTGAATATTTTTGAGGTCGGCAGCAAAAACCCCGGCGCGACCAACGTGCGCCGGGTGCTCGGCGCAGGGCCGGGCAATCTCGTGTTCGCCCTCGATGCGCTCAAGGGCGCGGTCGCGAGTTCATGGGCCCTCGGGGCGTTTTTCTTGAATGTGAAGATCGAGGCGGACGAACCCTTCCTTAAATTTTTCAGCGGTCACTACGCCGGCTCCGACTGGGTGAGCCTCGGCATGGCGGGCCTCGTGGGCGCGCTGCTCGGCCACAGCTTTTCCTGCTTCACGAAGTTTCGCGGCGGCAAGGGCGTCGCGACGGCGGCGGGCGGTTGCCTCGTGCTGATGCCGGTGGGCACGTTGATCGCCGGCGCGGTGTGGGTGGGGACGTTTTACGCGAGCCGCTACGTCTCGCTCGCTTCGATTCTCTCGGCCATCGCGCTGCCGATCTCGGTGCTGACGCTCGGGCAGCCGAAGCCGCTGCTGATTTTTGCCGGCATCGCGGCGCTGTTCGTCGTCGTGAGGCACCGCGCGAACATCACGCGCCTATTGAACGGCACGGAAAATCGTTTTGTGAAAAAGCCCGCCGCCACTTCCTCGCCATGAGTTCGCTCCCGACTTTCACCATCGGCATCTGTGGTTTCGGCACCGTCGGCCAGGGCGTGTGGAAACACATCGAGCGCTCGCGGGCCACGCTGGAGGCGCGCGTCGGCGCCAAGCTCGTGCTCGCCTGCGCCGCCGTCCGCGATCTCAAAAAGAAACGTCCGGTCAAGATCGCCGCGTCGAAGCTCACCGATGATCCGCTCGCCATCGCGACCGACCCAAAAATCGACATCGTGTGCGAGCTGATGGGCGGCACCGGTCTCGCGCGCGAGGTCACGCTCGCGGCGTTGTCGCGCGGCGCGATCGTCATCTCCGCCAACAAGGCGCTGATCTGCGCGCACGGTGAGGAGATCTTCGCGACGGCGCGGAAGCACGGCGGGCATTTCTTCTTTGAGGCGAGCGTCGCCGGCGGCATCCCGCTCATCAAGGCCCTGCGCGAGGGGCTCGTGGCCAACCGCTTTCCGCTCATTTACGGCATCCTCAACGGCACGTGTAACTACATCCTCACGCAGATGGAGGAGCAGGACGCCCCATACTCCGCCGTCCTTGGCGACGCGAAGCGGCTCGGCTATGCCGAGGCCGACGAGTCGCTGGACGTGCTCGGCTGGGACACCGCCCACAAGGCCGCGGTGCTGGCCTTCCTCGCGCACGGCACCTGGGTGAAGCCCGCGCAGATGATCGTCGAGGGCATTGACCGCATCACGCCCGGCGATTTCAAGAACGCGGCAGCGCTCGGCTACGGCATCAAGCTGCTGGCGGTCATCACGCGCGATTTTTCGACCGGCGAACTCTGCGTCCGGGTCCATCCGACGCTGCTGCCGGAGAGCCACGTCGTGGCGAAGGTCAGCGGCGTGTTCAACGCCGTCTCGGTGCAGGGCGACGTCGCCGGCACGACCCTCTACATTGGCCGCGGTGCCGGCCAGGATGCGACGGCGAGCGCCGTCATCAGCGACCTGGTGGACGCCGTCTCGCTCCTCAAGAACGACCGCCGCGCCTTCATCACCGCCCGCAAGCGCAGCGCCCCGGCCCGGCCGGTGCTGGCCTGCCGCCTGGCGCCGCCGGAGCATATCCGCGGGCGTTATTACCTTCGCCTGACCGTGAGCGACGAGCCCGGTGTGCTGGCGCAGATTGCCGCCGCGATGGCCGCGCAGCACGTCAGCATCGCCAGCGTCATCCAGAGCGCCCAGGAACCCGCGGGGGCGGCGTCGCTGGTCCTCACCACCCACTGGAGCAACGAACGCGCGCTAAGGGCGACACTGAGGCGGCTAGCCCGGCTGCGCTGCGTGCTCGAGAAGCCGCTGCTCCTGCGCATCGGGGATTTTTCCGAATAACCATGGCTCGCATTGTCCAAAAATATGGTGGCACCTCGGTGGGTGACATTGACCGCATCAAGATCGTCGCCAAGCGCATCAAGGCCACATGCGACGAGGGCCACGAGGTCGTCGCCGTCGTCTCGGCGCGCTCCGGCGTGACCAACGAACTCATCGCCAAGGCCAAGTCCATCGCGGATATTCCCAGCGAGCGCGAACTCGACCAGCTGCTCGCGATCGGCGAGCAGGAGACCTCGGCCCTCACCGCCATGGCGCTGCACGCGCTGGGCGTCGGCGCCGTGAGCTATACCGGCGCGCAGGCCGGAATTTTCACGGACAAGGTCCACACCAAGGCGAAGATCAAGACGATCAACGCCAAGCCCATCGAGAAGGACCTGAAAAAGGGCAACGTCGTCATCGTGGCGGGCTTCCAGGGCATCAACGAGGAGGGTAATGTCACCACCTTCGGCCGCGGCGCCTCCGATCTCACGGCCATTGCGCTCGCGGCCGCGCTCAAGGCGGACAAGTGCGAAATCTACACGGACGTGGACGGGGTTTACACCGCCGACCCGCGCGTGGTGAAGCAGGCGCGCAAGCTGGCGGAAATCTCCTACGACGAAATGCTCGAACTCGCCTCGTCGGGCTCGAAGGTCATGATGTCGCGCTCGGTCGAGTTCGCCAAGAAGTACGGCGTCATTTTCGAAGTCCGCTCCAGTTTCAACCATAACCCAGGAACCATCGTGAAAGAAGAAGTCGCCTACATGGAAAAGGTCGTGGTCCGCGGCGTCGCCGTGGACAAGGACCAGGCCAAGGTCATCGTCAGCAACATCCCCGACAAGCCGGGCTCGGCGGCGAAGGTGTTCCGGGCGCTGTCGGACTCGAACATCAATGTGGACATGATCGTGCAGAACGTCGGCCGGCAGGGCGTGGCGAACCTCACGTTCACTGTGCCGCAAACCGAGACCGCCAAGGCGGTCAAGGCGCTTAAGCCCGTGCTTTCCGCCATCGGCGGCGGCCAGGTCACCATCCACGAGCATATTGCCAAGCTCTCGGTGGTCGGCGTCGGCATGAAGACGCACTCCGGCGTGGCGGCCACATTGTTCCAGGCGCTGGCGGATGTGGACATCAACATCGAGCTGATCAGCACCTCGGAGATCAAAATCTCGATCGTGATCGACCAGGCGCGCGCCGACGAGGCCGCGCGGGTGGCGCACACCGCGTTTCAGCTGGATAAAGCCTGAGGAGCCGGTCGGCCCGACCCCGGCCCACCGCCATGCGTTACCTCTCCACCCGCGGCCAGACCCCCACGCTCGGTTTTTCCGACGCCGTGGCGACGGGCTTGGCGCCGGATGGGGGACTGTTCCTGCCGGTGAACTTGCCCGACCTGGCGGCCGACCTGCCGCGGCTGGCCAAGCTGGGCTACGCCGACCTGTGCTTCGAATTCCTGCGGGCGTTTGCGACGGACATCCCGCTCACGACGTTGCGCGGGATCGTCGCGAAGTCCTACACGGCCTTTGCCTCGCCGGACATCGCGCCGCTGAAAAAACTCGGCCCGGACCTGTACGTGCTCGAGCTGTTCCACGGCCCGACCCTGGCGTTCAAGG
>JANXLP010000266.1 GCA_025355125.1 Opitutaceae bacterium
GCAGCGCCTCTACCGCCAGCAGCACGCCGCCGAGCACCACCAGAAATACCGAAAATCCCGCCCACTCGTGCACGCGCTCACCCGCGCGCTGCCCGAACCACTGCCCCGCAAACACCACCGCCGCGATACGCACCACATTCCCCAAATACGTCAGTGGCAGACACAGCGCCCACACGCCGAGTCGCCGACCCCATCCGCGAAAATTTAAATAACCGATCAGCAACGTCAGCGCCGCCAGCGCCATCAACGACCGCACCCCGGAACACGCCGCCGCCACGTCGTATTGATAACTCCCGTCCGGCGCGAAGAGCTGCGTCCCGTTGCGCACGACCGCAAACCCCGCCAACTGCGCCAGCCCCGCCGTCGCCTCGATCACCCATAGCCGCAGCCAGAACCCCACCGAATCCAAAACATTCACCGGCACCGCAAACAGCATGAACGCCAGCGGAAACGCCGCCGCCCGCCCCGCCTGCCGCCCGCCCGCCAGCGCCACCGCACCCCAAGTAAAAATCAGAAACGCCACGATCGAGATGCGCGCCTGCTGCGCCACAAACCCCAACGCATGCAACCCCAGCCCCCCCACCATCGCCGCCACCGCCGGCCAATATGGGCTGAGAGCTGAGAGCCGAGAGCTGAGAGCCGGATCTGCCGCGCCCCCTCCCGCCCCCTCAGCTCTCCGCTCTAAACTCCCGGCTTCCCGCCAATTCCGCACAAACAACCACCCCGCGATCCCCAAAATCAAAACCCCATGCTCCGTCTCCGAGTCCGGATTAAACCACTGAAACCCCCACCAATAAAACAACGACGCCGTGTCGATATACCCTCGGTTCGCATTCCCAAAAAATTGCCACACGGCGATCCCCGCGACCGCGCACACACCCGCCGCCAGCACCGCCCCATTTCTCCCGAACATGCCCGTTCCACTCGCGCTCATCGCCGCCCCTCCAGCATCTCCAACACTGCCCCCACTCGCTCCCGCGCCAGCCGCGCGTAACTGAATTCCGCCGCCCGCGCCACACCCGCCGCCCGCAACCGCGCCACCAGCCCATCATCAGCACAAATCCGCGCCAACGCCGCCGCTGCTGCCGCCGTGTCCGTAAAATCGCAAAACACCGCCGCCTCGCCGGCCACCTCGCGCAACACCGGCAAATCCTGCACCACCGCCGGACACCCGCACGCCATACCCTCCGCCAGACTCCGCCCAAACGTCTCCTCGCTCGTCGCCAGCACCTGCGCCCGCGCCCCCCGAAAAATCGCCGGCAGCACACTGTCATCAACCCACCCTAGAAACCGCGTTTCCGCCGCAACGCCAAGCGTCCGCGCCGCCGCCTCCGCCCGCGCGCGCCCGCCCTCCCAATCCCCGCCGATCAACACCAATGGCCACCGCGCGCGCAGCTCCGGCTCCAGCCGCGCATACGCCGCCAACGCCAATTCCGCCCGCTTATACGGATAAAAATTCCCCGCCCACAGCAGGTAATTCTCCGGCAACCCCGCCGCGCCCCGCACTCCCTCCGTAGAAAATTTACCATGATCGACGCCCTCATGGCTCACCACCACCCGCGCCCGCGCCGGACCGAAGTGCTCCGCCGTCCACCGCGAATTTGCGACCACCAGCGCCGCCTTCCTTAACCCCCTCCTCACCGCCACCCGCCGATACCACCGCCCCAACCGAGGTAGGGCGGGACCGCCGGGACCGCCGCGCGTGTCGCCACGATGATGCACCGAAAAAACATGCATCACCACCGGCAGCCCCGCCGCCCGCAGCGGCACAAACCCCACCGTGACAAGCGCCGCCGCGCCCCGCGCCCGCGCCGCCGGCCCCACCAAAAAATGATCCGCCCACAACCGCGCCCCGCGCCGGTCATTCGCCGGGAAATCCCGCACCACCGTCACCCCCGCATCGCCCTCGTCCCACGGTGCCTCCGCACCCGCAAACACGATCCACCGCACCTCAGGAAATTCCCGCCGCGCCGCCGCCACGAACCCTCGGAAAAACGTCGTCAACCCCGTTCGTCGCCGGGGATTTTCGCAAAGCGTGGAAAGCGCAAGAGTGACCGACACCCGCCGACCTTCCGGCAATCCCGCCGAAGGGCCAAGCGCTTTTCCTAATCACCTCGCTTGATCTGAAATCGCTTCACTCACCCAACGGTTATTGATCATTCCGCCTCTGCTCCGTCTTCTCGCCCAACCCCAGCAAATGAAACGTCCTCCCTCTTCCGCCGAATTGCTTTCACTCGGCACCCTTTGCAGCGCCGTCGGAATTTTCGGAGTTTGGGCCGCCACCACGCGCTTCGCGTGGCTCAAGGAAAAGATCCCGTTCTTTTGCCATTGGGGTCGTTGGGGCAAGCGCTGGCCGGCATCCCAGTCCTCTGTAATTTTGGGAGCCTCCATGGCCATCTCCCTAGGATCTATCATGCTTGCCCAAGTCTTGCTCCCCTCAATCACTCGCTATCTCGCAGTCTTTTTTCTCGCCCAACTCACTGCTGCAATCCCGCTCGGACTTCGCGACTACAACCATCGAGCTAAATCATATATGAGGCTTTGATCGCCTCTAAAAGAGGACTCACCCACCCGCCACCGTCGGCAGCAAAAACAGCGTCGCATTATAAGCCACGTGACACGCGACGCTCGGCAGCAGGTGCCGCGTGTTTTTAAAAAGCCACGCCGTCACCAATCCCACGCAAGCCACTGGAATCCATGCCAGCGGCGGATGGAAGATCGCAAAAAACGCCGCGCTCAGCACCAGCGCCCGCCAGTCCCCCAGCTCACGATCGAGCGTGCGAAACAGCAGCCCGCGGAAAAAATACTCTTCCGCCAGCGGCGCGAAAACCACCGCCATCAGGAAAATCCACGGCCTCGCCCCCGCGTGGCTCCCGGCAAATTTCGCTGCCTCATCAAGCGACTCCCTCGCCGCCGGCACCCAGCGCAGCGCCGCGAGATAGAGCGTCGCCAACACCGCCAGCCCCACGCCCGCACACGCGCCCAGCACTATGCCCTGCGGCAACGCGAATCTCCGCCGCTCGCCAGCCCACGTCAAAATGTCGCCCACGCTCACCCCGCGCCCGCTCAGGAAACTCTGCATCATGACGCAGCCCAAAAGCCCGGCGACCCCATAGCCCAGCGCCCGCGCCAACCACAGCGATGAAGCCCCGCCCATCGCACCCGCGACACCGGTAAACACCGCGGTGCACTCGACCAGCAGCGCGATTCCCACCGTCGCATGCAACAGACTCGGCGCCGGCACCGGCTGCTCCGACCACCGGTCAAACAGGTAGGGCAACCGCGCACGCAGATTCTGCCACATCGCCACCGCCACCAGCGACGAGAACACGACACCGATGACCGCCGTATGCCACGACCCCGTCACGACACCGGTGCCAAACGCCAGCGTGCCGACCATCGCGATCCAGTGCCGCGCCCGATTCGGCGGCTCCGGTTCGCCCGACGACGAGGGCACCGTCACCAGCGAGACCGATTTGAGCGCGAGCGTGCTGCTGAAGACCAGCCACCCGCCACCCACCAACGCGATCTTCCACCACTCCGCCGGAAACATCACCGCCGTCACCGCCAGAATCACGCCCACCACCACGTTCGCTACCCGGCTCCACAAACGCGCCTTCGCCTTCAGGAGATCCTCCAGCCCACGCGGCCACGTCAGCGCCAGCCACAAAGCCGCTCCCTCCGAGGCCAGCGAACGCGGCCCGAGCACGAGCAAGAAATACGTCCCGCAGATAATCGCCACGCCGCACACCGCCGACCAGTTCGTCGTCGTCATCGTGTAGAGCCCGCGAAGATTAAACGCCTGCGTCGCCGCGATCGTGAGCGGAATCAGAATCACCTGCACGACCGCGCTCTTGTCGCGGATCAGCCACAGCAGCTCCTTCCGCAGCAGCGGATGCGCGCCAAACCGGCTGCCCGCCGAGAGCAACTTCGCCCCCGCCGGCCCCTGGTTTTCCGACGGCGCCTGGAGCCCGCGACTCGTCGCCCGCTGCGTCACCCACAGTGCGAGCGCACCGAGCGCCGCTGCGATCACCCACCACGAGATCACCACCTCGACGAGACTGCGCGCGTCGCCCCAGCCCCACAGCAACGCCCGCACCGGCCACGCCGGAAACCACGGGTCCAGCCAAGCTCCGAGCTGTGCCAGCGGCCGCGCCAACCCGTCCACTTTCAACGTCAGCAGCGGCCCAAACATCGCCACGTAGCCCACCCACGAAATCATCCCGAGCACCGCGCCCCGCGTGCGCGCACCCAGCCGCAGCAGCGCCCACGTCTCCGTCGCCTTGTTCAGCGCCGAGGTCACCACCGCCATCGGCAGCCCGATGCACAGCGCCGCCCCGAACCCCGGCCCGCTGCCAAAAATACTCCCGAGCAGCACCCACGGAAAAAGCGGCGCCGCGAAGTAAACCGGATTCGCCATCAGCGGCGCCAGCAGCTCCGCGTAAAACGCATGCGCCGGCCGGATCGGATGCGAGAGCCGCCACTCCCACATCGGATGCCGCCGGCGTTGCACATCGAGTTCGAGTCCCTCGCCCTGACAAATCAACATCCCCAGCCAGCAGGCCAGCACGAGTCCCATGACCGGCATGATCACCATCGGCGTCTCCCGCGATTTCCGCAGTTGGCTTTCCAACGAATCGTCAAACTGCGAAAATCCCGCCGCGCCCTCCTGCGCAAACTTCCGCTCTACCGCCACCCTGTGAGCCGCGGCTTCCTCCGCCGAGAGCCGCCGCCCCGTCGGTTTTGTCCCGTTGACGAGCCGCATCATCGCGTCGTCCCGCGCCCGCTCGGCCTTGATGCCCGGCTGCCGATCTTCGAAACGCGGATTGGGTTTCGCCGCCAATTCCTGTTTGCGCGCCAACACCTCGTTCTGCCGCGCACCGAGGTCGTCCAGCAGACGCCATTGATCCGCCGCAAGCGCGATCTTGCCGCCGCGCTCGACCTCCACCGTTCCCGTGCTCCGCGCCAACCGCGGGCCAAACCACCCCAGCGCCGCATGCACGCCGCACACCATCACCAGCACCAGTATCCGCCCCAGCGCGCCAAACGTATCCGCGCCTTTGTCCGTGCGCCGGCCCATGATTTCCTGCTGTCGGAGCGCTCGCCCCGCCGCCCGGCGCCGCGCTGCCGCCCAGAGCAGGCGCACCACGCTGCGGGCCGGAGTCGGCGGCGGTAAATCGCGCGCGGTCACCGGACGGAAGTGAGTTCCACAAACACATCCTCCAGCGCCCGCCCCGCGAGCAGCTCACCCAGCGGCCCCGAAGTCAGCAACCGCCCCCGATGCAGAATCGCCGCATGCGAACACAGCCGCTCCACCTGATCCATGAGGTGCGTCGAAAACACGATGGTCGTCCCCACCGCCGCCAGCTCGCGCATGAGCTCAAAAAACAACCGGGTCGATTCGACATCGAGCCCGTTGGTCGGCTCATCGAGCACGAGCAACGGGGGCCGGTGCAACAACGCGAGCAGCAGCCCGAGTTTCTTTTTCATCCCGCGCGAATAGTCGTCCGCATAGCTCGCCAGCGCCTCCTCCATCCCCAGCCGCGCCGTGAGATCGCCGAGCCGCCGCACCGCCGCGATCGGCTCCAGCCCGTGCATACCCGCGCTCAGTTCGAGAATTTCGCGCCCGCTCAGATACGAATAGAACACCGGCTCATCGGGCAAAAATCCCACCAGGCGCTTCACCGCCACCCGGTCCTCAAAACAATCGAGCCCATCGACCGTGATCGTCCCCGCGTCGGCCTTGAGCAGCCCCATGAGCAACCGAAACAACGTCGTCTTGCCCGCGCCGTTGGGCCCGAGCAGCCCGCTGATCTGCCCGCGTGGGATCGACCAAGTGACGCCCGTGAGGACGATTTTCGGGCCGAAGCTTTTGTGCAGATTCTCGACCGCAACCAAGGGTGCGGCGGATTCCGGCGTGGACTGGGGTTCAGACATGGGGTGAGGCACGGCGCCCACGGCAACGTTTCCCAGATCGGGAAACGTGTGAAGGCTAAACCCGCCGCGCCCAACCTTATGCCGGGGATTGTCACGCCCGCCGCGACTCCCCAACTTCGCGCCCGAGTGCCCGCTTCCCACCACGCCCCGCCTGCCGCGCCCCGTCGCGACCGCGCCGTCCGCCTCACGGTGGCCGCCTCCACTGGCGCGAAGGTTTTCTCCGTGCTCTGCACCCTCGCCCAGGTCCCCCTCGCCCTCCGCACCCTCGGCGCCGAAGCCTACGGACTCTGGATCACCCTCGTCGGTCTCACCACCCTCTTCAACTTCGTGGACTTCGGCCTCGGCGTCGGCATGCAGCGCACCATGGCCGAGGCCTTCGGTCGCGACGACCACGACCGCATCCGCCGCGCCTTCTTCTCTGGCGCCGCCGCACTCGGCATCCTCGGCGGCATCACGCTCGCCGTCGGCCTACCCCTCGCGCTCCTCTTCCCGTGGGGCCACACCCTCCGCATCACCGATGCGGCCCTGCTCCCCCATGCCGGCCCCGCCCTTGCCATCGCGCTCGGCGCTTGGGCGCTCGCATTGCCGTTCAACGCCGTCTCGCGCCTCGCCGCCGCCGTGCAACGCGGCTGGTTGCATGCCGGCTGGATCGCCGGCGGCAGCGCCCTCGCCCTCGCCACCACCGTCTGGGCCGCCCACGCCGGTTGGGGTTTCCTCGCCTTCCTCGTCGCCGCCACGCTCGTGCCCGCCGTGCAGGGCCTCGGACTCGCCCTGCATCTCTGGCGCGAGCTGCGCTGGCCTTGGCGCGGCGCCGCGCTGCTCCCGCGCGCCCAACTGCGCGCACTTCTCGGCGACAGTGCGCTCTTCACCCCAGCCCAGCTGGGCCTCGCCCTCACCCAAGCCGCCCCTCCCCTCGCCCTCACGCTCGCCGCCGGCCCCGCCGCCGCCACCGCTT
>JANXLP010000278.1 GCA_025355125.1 Opitutaceae bacterium
GCCAATACCCTACCCCGCTATGAAAGCCCTTCTGCTTGAACCGGCCGTCCCCCCGTCGTCTCCCCCTGCCGCCGCCAGCCCCGCACCGACCTTAAACTCGTCGCACGGTGACAGTTTGCTCGCAAAGTTTTGCCATACGCAGCCGTGCGCGCCGGAGAAATTTGTGAACGCGATCATGGGGCGGTGTCTCGCACGCCGGGCACTCCCGTTTTTTTGGCTCCGGAGAGACGCCGAGTTGTTCCATGCGGACCGCGCCCTGATTCGCGCGGTCGCCCGCGCCGTGAACATGACTGAGGTGAACGAGGCGATCGAAGATTACTGGGGCCACTCCGCAAACTTCTCCCGCTTGCGGCGCACCTGGGGCCTGCGCCTCTCCACCCGCCGGCTGCGGCGGATGGCGAACACCCTGCTGCCGTCCGGTGAGCTTCCCCCCGTGAGCCGCTCGTGATGAGCCTGCTGATTTTGATGTATCACCGGGCGCGCACCGGCCGGCACGGCAATGCGCCCGCCATGCTCGATGCACACTTCGCGCACATCGCGCGCCACTACCGGACGCTCCTCCCCGGCGATCTGCTGAAGAAAAATGAACTCAACCTCTGCCTCACCTTTGACGACGCTTACTACGATTTCTACGAGACGGTTTATCCGCTGCTGAAAAAAAACGGACTGCGCGCGCTCCTTGCCGTGCCCACGTTTTACCCCGGCGAGACGGTCGGACATTCGCCCCGTGAACGTCTGGCGCTGACGACGGACCAAGCCTTCGCGCATCCCGACAAAGGCGGCTTCTGCCGCTGGGACGAACTGCAAGAAATGGCCGTCAGCGGTCACGTCGGCATCGCCGCCCACGGCTGCATGCACGTGCGCCTCGACCAGCCCGGCACCGATTTCAGCGCGGAGATCGAGTCCCCCAAAACCTTGCTCGAGTCCCGGCTGAAGCAGCCGGTGGGCAGCTTCGTGTTTCCCTACGGGCGTTATTCGAAAGCCGCCCTCGACCGCGTGAAAGCACACTACCCCTACGCCTTTCGGATTGGTGGAGCGATCAACCACTCGTGGGATGCGCCCGTGCTCTACCGCGTCGATGCCGACGGCATGGAAAACCCGACTGCGCTGTTCTCGCCGCAAAGACGGGCCGGTTACCACGCGCGGTATTACTGGAACCGCCTTCGCGGTCGCTAGCGGCGGCGCCGCACGCACTCTCTGCCCTCAGCGCCGCGCTGGCTGCGTCGAGGTCGTAGGCGGCGTGTCGATGAGCAACCGCGACTGCACCTCCAGCGAGCCCTTGTAGAACGGCGGCAAAAGGAGCAGCAGCGCGCGCTCGCTTTTGGCGAGTTCGACCGTGCCGGAGTAGGCCTGATAGCTGCGCGCCTTGGAGGTGGTGCGCAGCGTGAGCGACGCCGAGCGGCCGACGGTTTGCGCGGCGTTGAGGCCGGGCTGCAACGTCGCGGACTTACCGTCGATGGTGCCGCTGAGGACGAGGCCACTGAAATTGATGATCGCGAGACTGCCCGGCGCCTGCCGCGCGGCGGCATCATCGAGCACGTAAACTTGATAGCGCAGGCCGGTCGCCGGCGCCGGCTCGATGGGCACGAGCAGCAAGAGCGCATCCGTGATCTCTGGTGGCATGGCGGCCTCGGCCACGACGGCGTTGGTTTTGCTGTCGATGAAGCGAAGCGGCGAAGGGCCGCGGTAGTCGTAACGTGGCGAGCGGGCCGTTGGGTAAAACACGAGCGGAACCGGCGCTGCTCCCGGTTTGGGCGTGTAGGCGAGGCCGCTGGTCGCACGCGTGCTGAAGACGGTGAAGCGCACGCGTTGCTCCGGCGGTGCCGACTGCGCACGAACCGCGGACGCACAGCCGACCAACAGAATCGCGATTAAATATCGGAGCGCGTGAGCCATCGGAAGGAGACGACCTTGAAGCGACGGCCGTAGGTTTGGTTGAGAGTGCTAGTGAGAGCTGCGGGGGCGGTGTCGGCGGTGTCGGCGGCAGGATCGAAATAGTCGGGCACGCGCTGGACGGTGGCCTCACACCACGCCTTGCCTTCGGAGAGGCCGGTCGCGGGATTCACCGCCTCGCCGTAAGTGCGGATGACAAAGGTGTCGGAGCGCGGGAAAAGCACGGGCGCCAGCGCAGTCATGATGTCGCCTTGGGTGAGGAACTGGGAGGAGAACTCGGTAACGAAACCATTTACGGACTCGCCTCCGGCAGTAGCCGCGTCAGCTATAGCGGCTTCTAGTAGGGAGCGCGGGGTGCCGTTGCCGTCGGCGAACAGCGGGTTCGGACTAAGAAATTCATCCATAGTCCGAAATGGGCCTCCTTCTGATGCGGAAGCCTGGAACTTACGTTTCGTGAACTGAACGATTTTTTGACTGAGCGCGGTCACTAGGGCGGGGCTAAGCACTTTCATTCCCTGACGAAATAGGTGTGTATTCGCTGAGGAAGGCGGGTTCGGAATGATGTCCGTGCCCACAGTCGGGGGTGTCGTGCTAGCAGCGTGAGTTACACCCAACACGGGTTTGTCGGATTTGAAAACTTCCTGCGCCGATTGAGAGAATCGAAAGAACTGTGCTGAATCAGTCGCCCCCGGTTGGGTGGAGATGTCCCCAGAGGTCCCAGTCAAAAACGACGCGTCGAGATAGTTGAAGGTAGAACTTCCGGGGAAACGCACCCCGCGCAAAACTGCGCCCCAAGCGTCCTCGTTTACACAATTTAGATTAAACGCCCCCCCAGATAGCAGAAACCGGGAAGTCCACACACTTGACTTAATATCATCCGCTACAGAAACCGAATTCCCGGCGGCGGTGCGCGGAATAACACGCAGTAGTGTATTGGGTAGAGTTAGCGCAGCGCCTGCGCCGCTCGGATTCACGCCATTAACGAGGCCAGAGAAAAAAAACTGGTCGAAAATCTCACCTGAGCGAATCGAGTTTAACTTCGTATCGACGCCCCACGGATTCCCTACGGCGAACGGAGGCGAGCCGGAAATTGCGAGATGCTGTAAGGTCCCAAGGGAAAGCAGCGGAGCACGGGGAAACTCGAAAACGGGCACATCCTCATTATAGCTGTAACTGTTCGTTGCGCGGTCGAGCAGTTGGTCGGGGTAGGACGATGTGAATTGCGACTTGCTGGGACCGCCAAATTGCTCCGCGAGATTGCCGTTACCGCCGGGGACAATATAGCCGGACGCCGGAAAGGAAGCTTCGCGGGGGTCGCGGCCAGGCGCCTGAAGCCATGTGGCGGTGGCCCCTGATGGAAGTTCTGAGCGGTCGGGCAGACGAAAGATGAAGGCAAAATCGAAGCTCTTAGCATCCGTCGCAATCGGGTTCGTCCCTAGCAAAATTGCATCAAATTTGGCTGAATTGAACTCAGCGATTTTCGCCCCATCGGAAGCGCGACGCAGTTCGATCGTTAGCGTGGTGGGCAGTCCGATGAAACACTGACGCGAAGCAGGAAGAGCCGATGTGTTTGCGCTGAGCGGCGGGCCAACCGGCCATATGACTCCCGAACCGCCGCTCGCCGGAGTTGAATCGCGCACATAAAACTCCATTGCGTTGCCGATCGCGCCCGTCTGACCAGCCGCTGAGGATGCGGACCAATTATACACGCGACCGGGCAACCAAGAGGAACGATCCGCATCCGTGTTGTTGGCAGTGAATGGGAGTAAGAATTTAAGCCCTAAACCTGCTCCCAATAAGGGCTGCAACCGCACGGTGCGAGGCAAGCCCACGCTATCCACTACCAATACCTCGGGTAGCCCACCGGTGATTACCAGTTCCAGATTTTCAGGCACAAGCGCCGCCGTATAAGGATTCCACAGACCGACGACACATCGCGACGCGACTTCCAAACCGGAATTTGAAGAGTTATTTCGAAAACTAAAACTCAGACCAAAAAAACTGAGCACCGGCGCAATGCCATAGGCCGATGTAGAAGGCTGCATGAAGTAACGGCGGCGGATAGGATCGGTCCCATAGGCTTGGAGCGGAGCGGGCGCGACGGGACTGGCAGGATCCTCCATGTAGCTCTTGTAGTCGGCCCAGACGGCGAAGGCGGTGCCTAGCAGCATGGGGTCGAGAGATAGATCGCGGCGCAGGCCGGCGCTCGCGGGGGCGGTGCTCGCAAGGACGTTGAAATTGTTCGGAGACCACGCGTGGTAATTTTGCCGGAGTGTGGCCAAGCCCACAGCCGCGCCGGACGAGGTTTTCAGGAACGCGAGTTGGTTGGTGGTCGTGAGATTTTTAGCGAGCGGCGCATTTGCGGTGTCGCGCGGCTCGAAGACGGGCGCTCCGGTGGCGCTATCGGCGGCACCGGCGCCGAGGGAGATTTGCTGGCGGATGCGGTCGCGAAGATCGGTTGCGCCGCTCTCGGTCCATGGCGGGTAGTTCACGGAAGCGGTGTTGTCGCCGAGGCCGACCGGGGCCTTCACGCCCTGGTCGCCGATCCACCAGGCGTAGTTGCCGATGGTCGCAGGGCCGGTGACGCCGGGGACGCCGACGGTCGTCACGGGCATGAGGCGGGCGACGACATCGTTGGCGACACCGGAAGTCTTCGCGCCGACCAACTCGGCACGCTGTGCAACGGCGGGGGCGACGGTGACGTTGATCGCGCCGGTCTCGCTGCCGCTCACGAGCCAAACGGGCGAGGCGGAGACGTTGGTGTTATCCCATACGCCAGTGTAGTGACGGGTGCCGGCGACGCCGCTGAAGCCGTCGGCGGTGGCTGTCACGATGCGGTCAGGGCCGGCGTTTTTTTGGAGTTGCGAGACAGCAACGTCGAGGGCCAAGAGCGCGTTTTGGCGGGCTTGGGCCTGCTTCTGGGTGTTGCCGGAAATCGCGGTCTCGATGCGCGTGTAGGCGGCGAGGCCGACAAGGAGGAGGACGACGAAGGCAAGGAGCGTCAGCGTGATGAGCAGGGCGAAACCGCCCGAGGTCCGACGAAGCGGCGCAGGTCGAAGGTTGAAAGGTGAACGTTGAAAGCCAGGCACGGTCAGAGGGGTTGGGCGACGAGCACGACCCGGCGGGTGTAAACGCGCGAGTTGGCGAGGGCGACCGCCCACCATTGGGCGGCGGCGCTGGCGTATTTGGGGGCGAAGGTCGCGGGCTGCGGAGGAGATTTCTCAAGATTGGCGATGAGGCGGGCGCCTTCGTCGGTGAGGACGCGCAGCATGACATCGACGACTTCTGGAAAGAGTTGGTTGCGGTTGGCAGTGGAGACGGTGGCGGTGGGCGGGAGGCTGGAGCGGAGGGCGGTGGCGGCGTTGCCGCCGAGAGGGCCGAGGGCGGTGACGGGAAAGATGGGCACGAGGGTGCCATTGGCAGGGGAGCGCACATAGGCGCGGAGGCCGAAGTCGATGACGTTGTCGGCAATGATGGAATCGAGGTTGGTAAGGCTGCCGGGAATACGGACGCTGCGGGGATCGCCGGTGATCGCGCCGGTGTTGGTCGTGGACGTGCTGGTCGTGTAAGCGGGATCGGTGAGGTTAAACGGAAAATCAAGCACGCCCGGGCGGGTGCCGTTGGAGCCGGGGCGGGCCTCGGCGCGGTGAAGCGAGTATGCGGTGTTTTGGTTGAGCGCGGCGGCGGAGGTGCGGCGGCGCACGATCTGGTAGCCGACGGCGACGGGTGCCGAGAGCGTGTCGGCGATGGTGATCGCGGTGGTGGCGGTGTTGGCGCCGCGACGGGAGGTGAAAAAGCGAAGCCAAGTGCCGGCGAGGCCGAAGCGGGCGTCGGCGATACTGGCGGTGTTGAGCACGAGTGAGGAAGGCGTAGCCGTGCCGGCGGGCTTGGCGTTGGCGGGAGTCTGGGCGGTTACCCAGAGGCCGGCGGTGTTGGCAGTGGTGTCGAGAATATTGGCGGCGAGCCACACGTTGCCGTCGTCGCGGTAGATCGCTCCCTGGAGGTCGAGGGCGATCTGGTCGAGGGCGAGGCGAGCCTGGGCATCGGCTTCGAGGCGTCCGGTGGAGCGGGCCCAGGTGCCGGCGACGTTGCTGACTACGACCGCGATGAAGCCGGCCATGGCGGCGGTGATGGCGGCGGCGACCAACAGCTCAAGCAAGGTGAACGCGCGCGCCCGGCGACGGACGGCGAAGCGGCGGGACGGAGCGCGGGGAGTAAAACCGTGGGGAACCATCGTCAGCGGCGGAGTGAACCAGCGAAAAAGAGCACCTGTTGTTTTCCGTGGTCGAAGGTGACCGCACCGGGCTGGCCGGCACCGACTTGGACGCCCACGCCGTTGGCGGAGGGAATCCAAGAAGGCCAGCGCACGCGGATCGTAAAAGCGAGGAGCGCGGCGGTGTCGTCAGCTCCCAGAGGCGAGAGCGCGGTCTGGCGGATGAGTTCGACTTCGAAAAATTTATCGCCGTTGGCGACGGTTGCACCGGAGGAATCGACCCAGATTTTTCTCGCGGCGACGTAGAGGCCGGTATCGCTGTTGAGCTTGGCGAAGATGACGGCGGGGTGCGTGAGGTCGCTGGGGTTGTAGTTACCGAGGGCGTTGTTCTTCTGGATGTCGGCGGGGTCTTGGACGAGGAGCGCGGCAGTGGCGAAAGGGAGGGCTTGGAGGCGCGCGACGACACTGTCGGCCACGCGAGCGGCGGCCTCGGCCTCG
>JANXLP010000291.1 GCA_025355125.1 Opitutaceae bacterium
GTCGTCGCCCAAGGCGGCGAAATCGTCGCCGGCGAAAACCCCGGCGGCGGCGGCGTCTTCACCGTTTACCTTCCCTACGCCCCGCACGGTAACGTCCCCACGGATTAGAAATCCGGAAATCTCTATCTGGAACTCAGGAAATCAAGTCCGACCCTTACGAGACCGTCTTTCCAATTCATCCCCGTTTTCCAGCTTTCCACATTCCCATTTCCGTCTCCGTTCCTGATTTCCTGAGTTCCAGATAAATAAATTCAATCCGCAGCCCGTGCCGTCCGTCGCTTCCATATCCGCCAAACCCGACATCCTCGTCATCGACGACGAGATTCAGATCCGCCGCCTCCTTCGCCTCACCCTCGAAGCCGCCGGTCACCGTGTGCGCGAAGCCGCCACCGGCGCCCTCGGCCTCAACGAAGCCGCCGTCCTCCGCCCCGACGCCGTCATCCTCGATCTCAGCCTCCCCGACATGTCCGGCCTCGAGGTCCTCCGCCGCCTCCGCGAGTGGAGCCAGCTTCCCGTGCTCATTCTCTCCGTGCGCGACGGCGAAGCGGAGAAAATCGCCGCCCTCGACGCCGGCGCCGATGACTACCTGACCAAGCCGTTCGGCGGCGGCGAACTCCTCGCCCGCCTCCGCGTCCTCCTCCGCCGCGCCCAACCCGCGTCCGAGCTCAGCATCACGCGCTTCGCCGACATCGAGGTAGATTTCACGAAACGCACCGTCACCCGCCTCCACCCCGCCGCCTCCGCCAACTCACTCCCTTCCGAAGCCGCCGGCACCGATCTCCACCTCACCGTCAAAGAATACGCCCTGCTCCGCCTGCTCCTCCAACATCGCGGCAAAGTCGTCACCCACCGCCAACTCCTCCGCGACGTCTGGGGCCCCGGCCACGATGAGGACACGCACTACCTCCGCGTCCACATGGCCAACTTGCGTAAAAAAATCGAGGCCTCCGCCAACCAACCCGCCTTTCTCAAAACCGAGTCCGGCATCGGCTACCGCTTCACCGACTCCTAAGCCGCTTCGCGCCTACTCGCGCTTGCCCACGATCACCGGCGGTGTCGGCCCCACGTTCGGCGTCGTCTCTAGTTTCAGTTCATCGCCCGCAAACCGCAGCCGATACCGCGCGGTAAACGGTGTCTGATAGCGCACGACATCCAGCGTAAAGGTGTCCGCCGCCGTCCACGCCCCGCTCAACGCCACTCGCCCCGCCGAGGGTCCGTTCTGCAGGTCACCCCGCGTCCAGCCTTCGCCCGAAATCTTCACCTCATCTTCCGCGCCATCGATCACCACCGTCATCACGGTCGCCTTCGCATCATCGTCCGCCGGCGCGAGCGTGATCGCTTCAATCGCCTGCGGATTCTTCGCAAACACATAACGCCGTCCCGCGATCTCTTGGGCCACCGCCGGTGTCGTGATCGCCGCCGGCTTCTTCAATGTCAGGCTCGCCAGCTTCTGCTTGAGCTTCGCCACCGCCGCCGCATCGGCCGGCAACGTTCCCGCCTGCAACGCCGGCAGAATCTTATCCCACACCACATTCAACACGCCCTGGAGATCCCGCGTGCCCGCCGTAATCGCGACGACCGCATCCTGCTCCGGCAGCACCACGCAGAACTGCCCGTGCGCGCCATCGCCGCGAAACGCGCCATTGCGGCAGCGCCAAAATTGAAACCCGTAACCCTGATCCCAGTCGCTCGTCGGCGAACTGCCATTCGACATCCACCGCGACGTCGCCGTTTCCGTCCACGCCTTCGGCACGAGTTGCTTCCCGTTCCACAGTCCCTTCTGCAAATATAGCTGCCCGAACTTCGCGATGTCCTCCGTGCGAATGCTCAGCCCGTAACCACCGAGCGAAATCCCCTGCTTGCTCGCCTCCCAGGTGGGATTGTCGATCCCGAGCGGCTCAAACAACCGCGGCCGCAAATACTCCAGCACCGTCTGCCCCGTCACCTTCTGCACAATCGCCGAGAGCATATAGGTCGCCGGCGTGTTGTAGATAAAGAGCGTGCCCGGCTTGTGCGCCACCGGCAGCGCGAGAAATTTCCTCACCAGACTTTCCTCCGAAGCGAAAGGAAACGTCGCGATGTCCTCCGCATGATGTCCCGTGGACATCGTCAGCAGATCCCGCACGCGCATCGCCTTCAAATAATTGCTCGGCTTCTCCGGCACTTCCTCCGGAAAGAATTTCAAGACCGGATCGTCCACTGAAAACTTCCCGTCCGCGATCGCGAGGCCGACCGCCGTCGAGGTGAAACTCTTGCTCAGTGAAAACATCAGGTGCGGTTCTTCCGCCGCGTAGGGCGACCACCAACCCTCCGCGATCACCTGCCCATGCCGCACGATCACGACGCCGTGCAGCGCATTGATCTTCGCCTCGGCCTCATCGATGAACCCGAGCAGCGCCGCCGAGGAAACGCCCTGCGCTTCCGGTGCACTGCGCGGGAGCGCCCGCGCCGGCTCAGCCGCCATCGCAGCGCCCACAGCTAAAAGATACAGAACACCAAAAACACGGAACAGCTTCATAAGGGTAAGGGGTTGAAAGCACGCGCGCCGCACCATGCGTCGCACCGACCAAGCGCTAGCGGTTCCCTCCGCCGCGCACCAGAAATTTTCCGTTCAGTCGGCTCGCCCGTCGCACCGTCCCGGCATCCCTCGCCCGCGGCTTCTCCACCAACGTCCGCCGCCCGTCCGAAAGTAGGGCGCGGTCTCCG
>JANXLP010000298.1 GCA_025355125.1 Opitutaceae bacterium
GGCTTGGAATCCTTCGGCCAGAGATTTTTCGTGGCAAAATCCTGCGGATCGTTCCCCTTGGCAGCGTCCCATGTCCGAACACCTGCATCCTTTCGCGCCCACCGCTCTCACTCGCGCCGATAAAGAGCGCCGCCTGCAACAACCCGGCAAAGTCATCTGGCTCTACGGTCTTTCCGGTGCCGGCAAAAGCACCCTCGCCGTCGCCCTCGAGCGGCAGCTCGCCGCCGAGAATTACATCACCCAGTTGCTCGACGGCGACACCCTCCGCCTCGGCCTCAACCGCGACCTTGGCTTCGGCGACGCCAGCCGCTCCGAAAACATCCGCCGCGTCTCCGAGGTCGCCAGACTCTTCGCCCACGCCGGCATCGTCACCATCTGCTCTTTTATTACCCCACTCCGCGCCCACCGCACCCTCGCCCGCGAAATCATCACGCCCGCCGATCTGATCGAGGTCCACGTCGCCGCCTCCTACGCCGTCTGCGCCCGCCGCGATCCGAAGGGCCTCTACGCCAAAGCAGCCGCCGGCAACCTCCCCGGCTTCACCGGCCGCGACTCCGCTTTCGAACCGCCCGCCGATGGCGAAGCCTCCCTCATCATCGGCACCGAAACGGACTCGCCCGAGGAATCACTCCGGCAACTGCACCCCTTCGTCTCCGCGCAGCTCAAGCGCCCGTAGGCCGCCAGCTCGCTGGCGTTCCTCCTCTGTAGGAGCGGCTTCACGCCGCGACCCGCGCCCTGTCTTCTCTGCATTACCAGATTCCGCTAATCGCACTCTCAGCTCTCCCCTCTCCGCTCATCCCCTTCAGCCCTCTTACCGCCGCACCCGCACGATGTAGTGCAGATACAGCGTATTCTTGAGATACCCCAACGTCAGCGCGTTCAAGATCCGCACGTTCCAGCCCGCATCCACTTTCTTAAACACGCGCTCAATCGTGAGCCCGTTGCTCGCAAATAATTCCGTGATCGTCTCCAGCGTGAAAAACCGCAGGTGCGTTTTATCGAGCAGGCCTTCCGCTCCATAAGTCCACTGCCCGCGCATCATCTTCCGGATGTTTCGGTGAAACCCGACATTCGGAATACTCGCCACGATGCACCCCTCCGGCTTCAGCAGTTTTTTCAACTTCGCCACCACCGCCCACGGATCCGCCGTATGCTCCAAAACATCCGCGCAAATGATGCAATCCACCGTGCCCTCGGGAAACGGCAGTGCCACCTGCTCGATATTTCCCACCACCACTTCATCGAGCCAGCGCCGAGCCTCCTCGCCCGCCACCGGAAATAACTCCGCCCCATAAACCGTCTTCACGCCCGGCTGCTCTTTGAGCCAGCGCCCCAGCGTCCCTTTGCCGCAGCCCACATCGAGAATCACCGCGGCGCCCTCGGGAATCGCCGCGATCACCTCGCTCCGCAGATGGGCATAGTAGTCGGTGCGCTTTCCATTTTCTGAGGCCGGGAGCCAGGCGGGCGGGTGATATTGCATTGCGGATTTTTTTAAGACTTATCGCTTCGTGCGCATTCGCGCCAACTCGAAAACCCGCATGCCGGCCGCCCCGCATATCCTCGTCATCCGCCGCCGCTATCTCGGCGACATCGCCCTGCTCGGTTCCTTCCTGCGCAACCTCCGCCTCCACTGGCCCGACGCCCGCATCGGCGTCCTCACCGGGCCCGCCTACACGTCCCTTCTGACGCTCAACCCCGACGTCACCGGCTCCATCGCCCTTCCCGCCAAACTCACCGCGTGGCCCAAATTCCTCCGCAAACTCCGCCGCGCCCGTTTCACCCACGTCTTCGATCTCGATAACACCCAAAAAACTGCGCTCCTCACCCGCCTCACCGGCGCCCCCGAGCGCCACGCCTTCCACCTCGAAAACGTCCGCCGCCATTTCCCGGGCTTTTACACGCACACCACTTTCGTCAGCTCCGCCGCCTACAGCGCGCAACACATCACCGAGACCTACCTCGCGATGCTCACCACCGCCGGCATCCCCATCGCCACCCGCGAAGCCCGCCTAGTCCCCCGCCCCACCGACGTCGCCGCTATCGCCCCCTTCTTGGGCAACCCGCAATCCACACTACGCAATCCCCAATCGCCAATCGCCAATCGCCAATCGAAAATCCTCCTCGTCCCCCGCCCCTCCGACGTCACCGCCATCGCGCCCCTCTCGGGCCCTCCGAAATCGCCAATCGCCAATCGCCAATCGAAAATCCTTTTGCACCCCGGCAGCCGCAGCCCCTACCGCGTCTGGCCCGCCGAAAATTTCGCCGCCCTCTGCGACCGCATCCAAGACGAACTCAACGCCCAGATATTCCTCATCGGCGGCCCAGCCGAGCAACCCACCCTCGCCGCGATCCGCGCCGCCGCCAAATCCCACCTCGTCGCCATCGACCGCCCGCTGCCCATCGGCCAATTCGCCGCTCTCGCCGCCCAGTTCGATCTCTTCCTCTGCCACGACAGCGGCCCCATGCACGTCGCCGCCGCCGTCGGCACGCCCGTCGTCGCCCTCGTCGGCGCGCAGAATATCACCGTGTGGGGCCCCGTCGGCACACACCACCGCGTCCTCCAAGCCACCCAACCCTGCGCCGCCGCCTGTGTCTCCCCCGCAGAATGCAGCCCCGGTGATTCCTACAAAAATCTCTGCGTCCGCCGCG
>JANXLP010000336.1 GCA_025355125.1 Opitutaceae bacterium
GGCCGCCAGATTTTCCGCCACGGCTCCGCTCGCCAGATTGGCCGAGGTGACCGTGCCGGCCGCGAGATGCGTTCCCTTGATCGAGCCGGGCGCGATGCTTGCGGTCGTGACCGCACCTGCGGCGAGCTTCGCGGACGTGATGGCGCCGTCCGGCACATTGCCGGCCATCATCGCATATCCGACGGCCGCGATGCGCTGGTCGGGGCTCAGCATTTGCGAGCCGTTCACCCGATCATTGAACCAGACGCGCAGCCGCACATCGGGGTTCGTGAACACCGTGGCGGAGACGACCGTCATGTTCGGCAGCGTGGCGTCGCCGAGGAGCACAGAGTAGAGTCCGGCGTTGACCGCGAGCGCCACCGCGGCGGCCGGTTCCGAGCCGTTCACGCTGGTGCCGTCGTTGCTCCAGTAGGTCGTCGTGCCGGCGGCATCGACCAGCGCGAACTTGAACGCCCCGCTCCCGGAAAAGTTCACCGCGCCGACCGCGACCCGCCCCTGATAATTGATCAACTGTGGCACCTGCGCCGAGAGGCGGCACGCGAAGCCGATCAAAACCAGCAATGCCGCAAGGCGAAGAACGGGGCGGTTTTTCATGTTAAAAGGTATCCGAACGCCCGAGAGGGCCTTTGCCGCCTTTAAGGGCAAAAAGCTCCAACCGCAGCAACCGTGCAAGCCCGGCCAGCTTCTCATTCGCATCGTCGCGACGACAACATTCGAGGAACAGTTCTCTCATCACCTGCTGACCGGTATTAAGGTGATGCAGCATCGTCGCCCGGAGAATTAATTTAATTCCGACCAAGAGCTACAGAATTCACCCGTTTATCTGCCCCTGCTGCTGCCCGTCTTTGCCACCGCCGGCCCGGCGGATCCGTTCAGCCAACGGCCTCGACATCGCGCTCGCATTCGCCCCGCGCAGCGCATGTTCCCGCTCCTGTTCTTTGATTGGTTTGCTACTCCCTCGAATAGCCAAGGCCACCCAATTGGGCGGCCTCGTCTGTCCGGTGCCACCCGCTGGAGCATATTCAATTTCAATAGAAGGTGCTCTCAACGCGCCCCACCCCGTCAGCGCCTCCCGCGCCGCGCTGAGACTGCGCGCGCGATTTGCGATCCGCACGCGTTTTCCCGGGAACCAAGGTCGCGCGCTGCGGACGCTACATGCTCGGCGGAACGGGAAAGGTTGGCTTGTGTAGCCACGCTCCGACACCCTTCTTCTGCACCCCATGGAAACCAAAATTATCGAAGGTCTGCTTTGGTATTTTGTCTTCGTTTCCTCAACTGTCTGTCACGAGGCCTCGCACGCGTGGAGCGCCCTCCATCTCGGCGATAAGACCGCCGGCCGCAGCGGTCAGATTTCCCTGAATCCCTGGCCGCACATTCGCCGAGAACCCGTCGGGATGGTCGTCGCACCGCTGCTTTCCTGGTTCACCCTCGGCTGGCTCCTAGGCTGGGCCAGCGCCCCCTTCGATCTCAAGTGGGCCCGCCAGTTTCCACACCGCGCCGCCCTGATGGCATCGGCCGGCCCCCTCGCCAATCTCGTGATCGCGCTCCTCGCCGCCGTGGCGATCCGCGCTGGTATCCACTGGAATTTCTTCACCGTGCCCGACGCCCCCACCATGGCGCATCTGGTGACCGCCACCGCCAACAGCTCCGGCGCGCTCGCGATGCTGTCGCAGCTCCTGAGCATCTATTTTTCCCTCAATCTTTTTCTCTGCGTGCTGAACTTCATCCCCGTGCCACCGCTCGACGGCAGTTCCCTGCCGCTGCTGGTGCTCCCAGAAAAGATCGGTCGCCTCTATTTTGACGCCATGCGTTCGGGCGTCTTACAAATTATCGGTCTGCTGGTGGCGTTCACCTGCATCGCGTTCTTTTTCCCCAAAGTATTCTTCTTCGCCGCCAACGTGCTTCTGCCAGGCTCTCCGTTGCATTAGTCAGCGACGATGGCCCCGCCCTCCCCTGCCACTGATCGCCCGCGCCGGCCGAAAATCCCCGGTATTCCCTTTCGCTTTCTTCCCTATGAAAAACCCACGCTTCCCCTACCCTGCATTCCTCTGCGCCGCCGCCCTCTTGAGCGCCGGCCTCGCCCTCGCCCGCGCCGAGATCGGCGTCGGCGCCAAACCCATCACCGGCGCCGAAGTCATCATCGATGGCACCCGTGAGACCCTCGACGCCAAGTGGACCTACTGGACCGGCCCACGCTTCGCCTCCGCGCTCCCCATCAAGTGGCAGATCGTCGCCGACCCCGTCGTCCCCGGCACCACCGTCCTCATGACCGACGACCGCGCCGCCGACGGCGGCAAATACGGCGCCGCCGACATCATCACGAAAAAAGCCTACCGCGATTTCCGCCTGCACATCGAATTTCTCGTCACGAAGACCGGCGGCAACAGCGGCGTCTATCTGCAGAACCGCTACGAAATCCAGATCTGCGACAGCGACGCCACCACCCACGGCATGGGCGCCGTCATCAACGAGACCCCCTCCCCCTACTTCGCCTACAAAGGCCTCGGCCAGTGGAACGCCTACGACATCCAATTCCGCGCCGCGCGTTTCAAAGACGGCGTCCGCACCGAGCCCGCCCGCGTGACCATTTATTTCAACGGCATCAAGGTCCACGGCAACCAGCCCATCCAACAAGTCTGGGGCGGCGCCAACTCCGGTATGGACGGTGGCAACGACGGCGGCAAAGGCATCACCGATGTCCCCGGCCCCCTGAAACTCCAATGCGAGGGCCACGACGTGCGCTACCGCAACGTCTGGATTCAGGAACTCGATCTCGTGCGACCCGGCACCGATTTCAAAAACTGAGCGTGGTATAGGAGTAAATTTATTTTGCGACCCACGCCCGCGCGCGGGTGCGTTTCCTCACCCGCCCTCACGCCCTCGCCTTCATCCGCGATCACCCTGCCCGCCCGCGCCCGTTCGCACACCCTCGCCCGTTCGCACGCCCTCGCCCTCATCCGCGACCACCCGCGCGCCCACGCCCATGTCGCAAATAAATTTGCGCCTACCTGGTTCGTCCGCCGCTCAGGGCGTTTTACGGTCCTCATTCACGAGTTCGCTGATGTGCTGGGTGAACTCCTCGTCTTCACCCTCCAACAGCTCCGGCAACGCATCGCGAAAATCCGCACGGCACACCCACTCGCGCATATAGTCCTCCCACGAGCGCCACATCCGGCGCGTCTGCTTGTTCATCTTCTCTTCATACACCAGCAGGTAGGCGCGTTCGAAGAGCGATACGAGGATGCCAAAGATCGCGAGGCGGCGCTCTTTTTGCTCCTCGTTCAAGCCTTCGCGACTGCCGTCAAGCCGCAGCAATTGCAGATCGGAGTTCTCCAACACGAGCTTGAGAAACTCCCGGTATTCGTCCGACAGCCGCTGAAAGATCTCCTCCTCTTCGTTCTGCCGCTCTTTGCGTTGTTCGAGGATGAACGTAAGGATCGCCAGCGGCAGGGCGACGATGGTGACCACATAGCTGAGCATTTCGAGGGTTTGCAGGAGGTCCACCCCGCCAGAGAATCCATCCCGCCACCAAAAACCAGCCCAAGCTCACAGCCCACCCGGAGCGCAACCACGCAACGGAGCGCCCCCGATGATGGGCGGGCGAGCCACGCAACGGACCCGTTAGCGACGCCTCGTGGTCACGGCGACCCCGTCCCCACCCCACGCGCCAACTCCCCCACAGGCACGAAACGCCGATCACGCCCCATAAGCTCCTCCCACAGCTCGCGTGGACTCACCCGTCGCTCCCGCGAGCGGTTCACCCACGCCACCTCCGCCGCCTCGCCGGGCGCCGTGAAGCGGATGCCCCACACCGGATCAAACGCCTCCGTGGACATCGAGTAACGCATATCCCCAAGCACCGTCGCGTCCGCCGGACTGCGCGCCACCCAGCCCTCGGCAAACCAATTGAAGCGCGCAAACGACCGTCGCTCGTTCCGCGCCCGCTCCGCCACCGTGAGATCTCCCTCGCGCACGTGATCCAGCGCCCAGCCCGCGCGCACACTCGCCTCGCCCGTGAGGCCGACCCGCACGCGGTCCGCGTAAATCTTGCCTTCGTCTTCATAGAGCGCCCGCCACACGAGCACGTTGCCCAGCGTCGGCATCACCTCGATCCGCTCCGGCGTGTGGCCCCGCGCCGCCGCCAGCGCGGCCTGCGCCGTCACCGCGCGCGCATGTTGCACCGCGCCCACACCCAAATACCCCACCGCCATCGCCAGGCCAGCCGTCGCCCACGCCGCCGACCGCCGCCGCCACGCGAGCGCGAGTCCCACCGCGAGCGTCACCGTCACCGCCGGGTCCACCACCGCGACAATGTCCCAGCCATAGCGCCGATCCGTCAACGGCCACAGCAACAACGTCCCGTAGCTCGTCGCCGCATCCAGCAGCGTGTGACTCACCCACGCCACCAACGCGCAGCCCCACACCGCCGCCCGCTGCCCGCGCCAGAGTTCGCGCCACG
>JANXLP010000353.1 GCA_025355125.1 Opitutaceae bacterium
CCGAGCCTATTTCGGTTCGGGGCACTATGGCGGTTTTCGTTAGAGGGCGTCTAAAAAGGTAGGGTTGCCTGCGGCGGATCGAAAGTGGCACGGGCGTCCCGCCCGTGGGTTCGGAACATGGGCGGGACGCCCATGCCACGAGGGACCAGATCGGAGACCTTTTTAGACGCCCTCTAAGAGAAAGAGGAAAGAGAAAAGGGGGAGCGTCAGCGCGTGAGGCGGTAGATGAGGAGGGCGGTGCGTTGGACGAGTTCGGGGACGGTCTTGGTTTCGGCCCATTCGCCGGGGGCGTGGGAGCCACCGCCGCGAATGCCGAGGCCGTCCAGAGCGGGCAGGGGCGGGGAGACGAAGGCGATGTCGCCGGCGCCGCGGGAGCGCGGGTCATAGGCGGTGATCGCGGGAAACCCGAGGTCGCGGCTGGCCACGTCGAGCTGGGCGAGGAGGGCGCGGTTGGCGGGGGAGTCGGGCATCGCGGGGTAGCCTTCGCTGAAGGTGATGGTGGCGGAGGTGCGCGGGAGATGGTTGGCGACGATGGCGCGCATCTTGGCCTGGGCGTCGGCGAGTTGCTCGGCGCTGGTGGTGCGAAGGTCGCCGCGGATGAGCGTGCGCTGGGCGGTGATGTTGGTCTTGCCCTCGGTCTTGCCGCCGGTGCGGTCGAGGGAAACTTCGGTGCCGCCGACGATGAGGGCGGGGTTGAGGGTGAGGCCGTCGAGCTGGCGGAGTTCGGTGTAGAAGCCGGTGACGATGCGGGCGGCTTCATAGACGGAGCCGGCGCCCATGGCGGTCGAGAAAATGCCGGATGAGTGGCCGGTGGCGCCCTGGACCTCGATTTCCCAGGAGGCGCTGCCGCGCCGGGCGACGGTGCCGGTGTGAGCGATGGCGCTTTCGAAGGCGAGGGCGAGGTCGCTGCGCTTGGCGGCGTCGAAGAGTTCCTGGCGGGCGACCTCGATGGGACGGCCGACGGCTTCTTCGTCGCCGGTCATCATGACGATGATCTGGGTGTCGGCGAGGGCGCCGGCGGCGTGCAGGGCACGGAGGGCGTAGATGATGATGAGGTCGCCGCCCTTGATGTCGCTGGTGCCAGAGCCGAAGGCCTTGTCGCCTTCGATGCGGAATTCGCGAAACGGCAGAACGGTGTCGAGGTGGCCGATGAGCAGGAGGCGTTTACCCTTGGTGCCCTTGTGCTCTGCGACGAGGTGGCCGGCGCGGCCACTGGAGGCGGGGAGTTCGGCGAAGCGGTAGTCGAGGCCGATGGCGGAGAGCTGGGCGCCGAAGACATCGGCGAGCTTGCGGACGCCGGCGAGATTTTCCGTGGCGCTGTCGATGCGGACGGCGGCTTCCAGATCGCGGTTGAAATCGACGGCCTGTGTTTTGACGGCGGCGACGATTCTCTCCTCGGTGGGCGTCAGCGCGGCGGAGGCGATGGAGACGGAAAAGACGAGGGTGGCGAGGGCACCGAGCGGGGTGAGAGAACGGAACGCGGAGAAGGAGCGGAGTGACATGGACAGAGCGAAAGGAGTTGGCGGGCTGAGTCGAGCGTGGGGACGGGGGCGAGGTGGGCGGGGGCTGAGAAGAAGCTCCACTCGCTGGCGCTCGCAGCTACTGGCTGAGAAGAAGCTCTTACTGGCTGAGACGGAGGAGTCGCGAGGTAATACCAACGTCTGGTGATATTTGGACGATAGCGAACCGCCACTCGCTCACGCTCGCAGCTACCATAAGTCAAAAAATCAACTGACGTTCGTATAAGCACACACCCCGGCGCTGTGCGCCACCCCTCTTCGGAGAGGGGATTTTAGGAAGTGGGCGCGCTGTGCGCGGGAGGGGGCGGATGGATTGCCGCGTCGCTGCGCTCCTCGCAATGACGGAGTGGGGAAGCAGTGTGGTGCACCCCGCCTACACTTCGGAGGGCGGGTCGGAGACCGCGCCCTCACGTTCACGTGCAACTGACCTTTCATACCAACGTCAGTTGATTTTTTGACTTATGGTAGCTGCGAGCGTGAGCGAGTGGCGGTTCGCTATCGTCCAAGTATCACCAGACGTTGGTATCACAACGTCACCTTTGAGCGTCCGTCTTAGCGCTGTCCGGGCCGCCCTTGTGACCCCGGTAATCCTACCGCAGTTACCGCCATTGCCCCACTTGGATCGCCGCACCGCCATCAAGTGGAAACTCACTCCGGGTCGGGTGCGCTTACCCGCGTTCCTGCTTCGCCTTCTTCCGCGACTCACGTTGCCCTCCACGGCGACGATCCTGAGGCCGATCAATTTGCGACAAGACTTATCAAGGCAGGGTAACGACGAAACCGCGGCATTAGGCTAGTCTACGTCCCCTGCCGCGCGGTGTGTCACCGCCGACTCTACCCCACACCCCAGTCTGTCGCTCCCGGTTCCCGGCCTCCCCGCCGTGTTCCCGCACTTCCCGTCTTTCGCACCTCAGCCACCACTACCAACCCCGCCGGCCAGCTACACCTCTGCCATGAAAATACCCCGCATCCTGCCTTCGCTCCGTTCCTCGCCCCGACCTTCGCGTCGCCTCACTTTGCCCCTCCTGCTCCTTGCCAGCCTCACTCTCGATCCCCGCGTCGCCCGCGCCCAACAGGCCCCCGCCGTGGCCGACAACCCGCCGGCGACACCCGTGCCGGCCAAATCCGAAGTCGAGCGCAAGCTCGATGCCGAAACCGCTCCGATGGTCTTGAATCCCTTCGTCGTCGCGACTGAGCAGGACACCGGCTACCAAGCCCAGTCCACCCTCGCCGGCACGCGCCTCAACACGCCCGTCAAAGACATCGGCGCCTCCGTATCGATCTACACGAAGGATTTCCTCAACGACATCGGCGCGACCAACGTCAACGACCTCCTCATCTACGCCACCGGCACCGAAGCAGCCGGCCCAGGCGGCAATTTCTCCAACGGCGCCGGCTCCAACATTAATAGCGATCAGATCGTCGGCGACGGCTCCCTCAACGCACCCCAGAACCAGAGCCGCACCCGCGGCCTCACCGGCCCGACCTCGACCCGCGGCTACTTCACCAACGACTACGGCTTCGACGGCTACAACACCGATAGCGTCACCGTCATCCGCGGCGC
>JANXLP010000407.1 GCA_025355125.1 Opitutaceae bacterium
CATTGAAACCACGGGCCGCGATCCTTCCACGCGTGAAATCGTGGACATCACGAAAGTTCCCGACGACGAGCTCGCCGCCCTACATCCCGACACAGAGGGATTAAGCGAAAAACAAATCACCGCCGAACTCGAGCGCCGCAGCCGCGAGGAAGAGCGCGCCGCCGCGAACAACAGCGGAGACGTCACCTATTCCCTGCGCGACCTGTTCCTTGGCAAAAAAGCCGCCTTGCGTGACGCCGGCCTGCGCACCCCGTTGCGTCTCCTCAGTCCCGAAGCGGCCCGTGCCAAGGGCGGTCCCGGCGGTGAACATGCCGCCTTGCGCGAGCGCACCGGCGGTTTTCGCTTTTTCTCCAACGACGGCCTCGCCGAAGATGGCCTTGCCGAACAGCTGCGCGGACTTGGATTCGATGCGCCCGACACCGCCACCGGCTACAACCTGGTTGAACGCGCCCTCGGCGGGGAAGATATTCGGCCTACTCACTCAGGAGAAAAACTCAGTTACGCCACCGCCGAAACAAAACAAAAGCTCGATGATATCGCATCGAAGATTGATCGCGGCGCGATTGGCCGCGACCGCGCGGCCCGCGCCATCGGCGCATTCCTCGACACTCAGGAAGGCAAGAAAAGGCAATGGCCGCGAATCGGAAACAAGAAGGGCGGTTATGATGACGTCACCATCACGGAAGCCGAACGCCTCGCCCTTCAACGCGCCATCCGCACTTACGATGCCGGCGGAAAATTCGAGTTCCCCAATGCCGAGATTGAAAGCCGGATCATGTCGAACTTTGCCACCGCCAAAGGATGGGATGCCATCGAGCCCGCCGGCCTGACCGATGCCGAGGCCAAGCGCGAAATCGACGCCCTGCGCGCCGCGTTCCCCTCGCTGACGCGGGAATACGACATCGAGCTTGGTTTGATTGAGGATTCTTTGCGCGCCCGGGGTTTCAAAGGTGAAGTGCCCGAGGGTGTGCAGGCCGCGATTGCCCGCCTACGCGGACAGCGCGCCTTGATCGTGCTGGCGGCCCGCGCATGGCGTGACCGCGCCAAAGGCGCCGCGTTGTTCACGCATGAACTCGCGCACGCCTTCCTCGACACCCTCCCCGTCGACACCCGCGCGCACCTGCGTAAACTCTACGAACAGGAAACCAGCACGCGCACCGGCCCTCTTTTCACAGGCGGCCAGCCAAACACGGAAATTTCCTTTTTGCCGGAACAGTTTAGCCCGGAGCGTTTGAAAGCCGATGCAGACCTTGGCTTCAAAGAGTGGTTTGCCGAGCGCACCGCCCGCCTGAATCGCGATTGGGCCCACGGGCGCATTGACGCCACCGAACACACGTTGTTTCGCCGGATCATGCAGCAACTGCGCGAACAGTTGCGCGCCGTATGGAATGCCTTCGCCATGCGCGAAGGGGTTGACCCTGACTCCGAACTCTTTGAAACCGCCTTTCGCCGTTTCCTCGACAGCGGCGCCAATACCGCCACGGGCCGCGAAGCTGGCACCGCCTACGCCGATGCCAAACGCGCGCAGGTTGCCCAAAGCGTGTTCGCGCTCGACACGCCGCTGGGCGTGTCGCTGCCCGATACGATCCGCAACCTCGCGCCGCGCTGGCAGGACAAAACCCTGCGTTTCGAAAGCAACCTCGATAAGGCGCTCTACTACGCCGGCGCCGAAGGAAACACCGCCACCCGCACCGCCGCCATCGAACACCTGGCCAACGAAACCAGCCTGACCACCGGCCAGATCGCCACGCTCGCGCGCGACTTGCGCCGCAAGCTCGCTCCGCTCGCCCGCAACACCGCCAGCGGTGGCACCCTACGCGTGCCCGCACAGATGCAGGCCGAGGCCCGCCACCTGACTGGCGTGGACTTTGCCGCCGCCAAGCGCAGTGATCCTATTACCGACGAAATAAAACCTGAAACCCTCGCCAAATCGGTGCGCGTAATCGCCACTCCTCAAAACACCTTTGAAACTACCAACCGAGAAAACCGCCAGCGCCTGGTCGAGACGGTCCCTGAAGGCGGCGTTTCCGTGAAAAATGCCGATCAAAGCGTTGATATCGTTTTAAGCCGCGCGACGCTCCGGCACTCGTTTGGCGCGGCCAACGGACCGGCTGCCTATGGCACGCTGGCGCAGGCCCGCGCGCTACTAGAATCCGCCGTGCGCATCGGCGACACGATGGAGGAGTTACCGCCGGACGGCGTGAAACTGCACCGCTACCTCGCCGCCGCCAGCCAACGCGATGGGATCGTGCCCGTGCGCATAACCGTAAGTGAACGTAATGACGGAACATTCCATGCCTACGACATCCAACCCCTCGGACACAAAAAAAAGCTGGGACCGGCCGCGCCCAGCTTAAATGTCAGGGATGGCGGCCAACCTCAGCAGGCCATTAGTGTCGGCGATTTGTTGCCCGGAGTCAAGGCCGACGACGACGGCTACTATACCGCCAACTTCGCAACCGGCGAGGATCCAGCCATCACCGTCGCCCGCGACCGCGTGCGAAAACTCGAAGGCAAAATTGAAGCCCTCAAGGAATCGCAGGAATCTGACGTTGAGGAACAGGGCCAAGCCTTCACCGCCCAGCTCGCCGAGGCGCGCAAGGCGCTCTCCGCCGCCCAACGCGAGTCGCAGGTGTCGGCCGCCATCAAACCCGCCAGCGCACTGGAAACCCCCGAGGAAATCATTGCAGCCGCCCCGCGCGTCAAGGCGCTGCCCCCGGTTGATCGTAAAACCGCCCTCATGGGTGAACTCGCCCGTGGCCGCGAATTGCGCGACCAAGGCGACAACACCGGCAACACCACCGCCGAGGCCGAAGGCCGTCGCATCGTGCGTCAGGCGACCGAGCGCCTCGATGAAGAATTCCCCGGCTGGGATAAGCGCCCTGAACCCGAAGCCGCCCCTGCCGAACAACCGAACCCGACAGATCACGAGGCGACCCCATTCAAACCCGAGGAAACCGAACCGCCCCTGCCCGTGCGCAGCAACAAACCGGATGAACTCTATGGCCAAAGCGCCACGCAGCCGCCCGCCATCGCGCGCACATGGAAACGCGTGCGCGACGTGCTCGCCGGCATGCGCGGTTCTCTCCCCGAACTTCCCGCCTTTCCCGCCGCCAAATGGAACGAGGCAGACGCCTTTATCCGCCGCGAGGGTGCTAACTTTTACAGTCGCGTGAAGGAAGGCCTGCGTGCTCTCAAATCCGGCAATGACTACGTGCAGAAAACCGCCGAGGAACAGGTTGCCCGCGTAATCCGCCCGCTGATCGAGGCCGGCGGTGAGTTCAATGCCTCCGACTACGAACGCCTGCGCCGCCGTCAAGAACAGGCCCGCCGACTACGCGCCGAGGGTCACCCCGTGCCCGCCGGCGTGCTCACCGAAATCAAGGCGCTCAACAGCCGCATGGAGTCGAGTCCTTACGTGCTTTTCAACCGGCTGGCGCTGTTGCTCGATCTTAATTGGCGTCAGCAGAATTTGAAGGACAGCCAGGGCAACCCTATCCGCCTGCCCGCCGAACTTAACCACGCTGAAATTCAGAGCGAATTGAAACGCCTGGGCGAACGCATCGCCGCCAGTCCGCACACCGCCATCATTCAGAAAGCAATCGGTGAGCACATGGACATCGTTTCGCAGGTCGCGACGGATCTAAAGCAACGCGAACTGCTCGCCGCCGAACACCTCGCCAACCCGTATTATTTCCCGCACCTCACCCTAGAAACCAACCGAGGCGGCAAGGTTGAACAGCGCGAACTCACGCCCTCCCGAGTGCGCCCCGGCACAGAGGCCGATTTTCGCGGCTACCTGCAAGACCCCGTTGGCAGTGGCAAGGCCATCGAAACCGATTACCTGCGCGCAATGTATTACCACCTGGTGCAAGTCGGCGCGCACAATCTCAAAGCCGACACCGTGCGCGATTTCTTCCGCCCCTACGACATCAAGCAACAGGTCGAAAAACGCGCCGCCCAGCTAACCAAAGAACGCGGCGTGCCCGTGTCATGGGAGCAGGCTTTTCATGAGGAGTTCGCACCGCAAGGGTATGTTCTCTACGGCACCGACAGCCGCGACGCCTTCCCCGCGATTACGGTCAACCGCGACCTGCTCGCGCGCCGTCTCGGCGTCATGCTCACGAGCGAGGATTTGCACACCCAACTCGCCGCCCTCGGCTTGAAAGGCGTCAAACTCCTCCCCGCCGACCTCACCGAAACCTTGCAGCAAGGCGCGCGCGAAACGTGGATCGTCCCGAACCGCGTCGCCGAGGCCTTGCGCGGCATCGCCGACCGTGAGAGCCACACCGATTCGACGCTTGAAACCGCCCTCAAATGGTCCGTCGGCAAGTGGAAACAGTGGAAACTTTTCATCCCGTGGAACCATGTGCGCTACGAATACGGCAACATCGTCGCCGACCTCGAAAAGGTTTTCTCTGCATCGCCCGCGACGTTCCGCCAGTTGCCAAATTCAGCGAAGGAAATCCGCGCGTTCTGGTTGGGCGGCGAGCCGTCCGCCGATCTTCGCGCCGCGCTCAAGGAAGGAGTGATCAACACCGTCACCGCGCAGGAAATGAACCAGCTTCAACGGCTACGCGCTTTCGATGCATTTCAGACCCGCGCCGAACGTGCTGTCACCGAGCTGAAGGCGCGCGGCAGTTCCGTGTTGACCCAACCGGTGACAAATATTTTCGGCATCGGCCATCTTTCGAGTGTCGAGTTGAGCGCGATGCGCGAGGCGATCACCCGTTACGCGAATTATAAAGCCAACCTCGAAGCCATCCGCAACGGCTCGCGCCCCTACTACGGCGGCGCCTACTGGAAAGACATCGAGGCGATGAAGGAAAGCACCCCCGGTGCCGGCGATGCCGACGT
>JANXLP010000544.1 GCA_025355125.1 Opitutaceae bacterium
CCGCCGCGCCAAACTTGATCCGCTGCCCCGCCACCACCTGCACCGGCCGCCAAGCCTCCACACCCGAAAACTCCGCCCCTCCCACCGCGATCAACGCGTCGCTCAAAAACTCAATCTCCGGCCCGAGCAACGTCAGCTCCAACCCCGCCGCGTCTTCCGCATTTCCCACCAGTAGATTCGCCACGCGCGCCGCGATCACATCCATCGCCCCTCCGCTCGGCACCCCCGCCGCCCGCTGTCCCAACCGCCCCAAATCCTGCACCGTCGTAAACATCCCCGCCCTCACCACGCGCAACCCTGCCGCTACCCCCAACACCTCCGACCCCAATCGAGTGTCACGTAACACGTGACACTTTTCCTCGTTCATTTCCGCCTCCAACGCGCAGAATTTCACGTGATCGCCCACTCGCAACATCGCCGGCTCCGCTCTCTTCGCATCGAAAAGCTTCACCCCCGTCCGTCCGATCAATTGCCAGCCCCCCGGCGACTCCAGCGGATAAACCCCCGTCTGCGCGCCTCCGATTCCGACCGCTCCCGCCGGCACCTTCGCTCGCGGCGAAACCCTTCTCGGCGTCGCCAACTCCGCCGGTAGCCCGCTCAGATAAGGAAACCCCGGCGCAAACCCGATGGCTTGCACGCGATATTCCGCCGCACTGTGACGCGCCACCACCTCTGCCTCCGTCAGTCCCGTGTGTTTCGCCACCACCTCCAAATCGGGCCCGTCCTCCCCGCCATACCGCACCGCAATTTCCATCACGCGCCCCTTTTCCCTCGTCTCCGCCAGTGTCCCCGCCTCTGCCTCAGCGGCCCCTCCGCGCGCCACGCCCTTCGCCACCCGCTCGATCGCCGCGCAGAGTTTTTCGTAAGGCGTCCCGCTCCCACCCGTCACGTGCGCCGGATCATAGAAAACCGCCACACTGCCGTAGGCCGGCACCACATCATAAACGCCCGCCAACTTCGCTTTTCCCAGTGCCGCAGCGAGCGCCGAGACCGCCGACAATGCCACCACGTCGATCCCTTCGCCCAACGTCACCGCCACTGCAGAATCGCCCAGCGGCGCGAAAATCATGCTGCGGTTATTGCCGTCGCTCCACGCGTGACAAAATAAAAATGCCGCGGACAACCCATTCGGGCCATCCACGGCACTCTCATTGAGGCGTCCATCGCGCCCGGCCGGTTACCTCAGTCTCGGCGCGCCTGCGTCTGCGCCAGCACCGACGGCACCTGCGCGCCCACCGGCACGCCGACACACAACTCTGGTTCTGGCCGCCCTGTGGTCTTGGCTGCCGCCCACCGCATGGTCGTCCCCGCCGCGCGCAGATCGCGTTTAAATTCCGCCAGCACCGTGCCATCCTCCGCCGGCGCACCCGCCGCACGGTTGCTCAAAATCGTCACGTTGTTTCGCAGGTCGGTTGCCTCCAGCAACGCGATACCCGTCGTGCCGCCGTTGCCCGAGACCACCGCCGAATAGTTGCCCGGGGGCAAAATCACGATCAGCGCCGACTCCAGCGTATTCGTCGGGGCGCCATAAACCGTCGCGAGTTCCGTTCCCGCCACCGGCGTCCCGATGTCGTCGTTCGCCGCCATGAGGCGCCCGTTATTGTCGAAAATCGCCAGGCTCGGATTCGCGAGAACTCCGGTCACGCCGTAGTTCGTCAGCGACGGACCCTTCGCCGTGATCAGCATTCGCACCGGCTCCGATCCCGTGATGTTAAACCCCGCGATGAGCACTTGGCCGCCCGTGCCCACGAAGCCGCGCGTCGAGACATTAGCCACCCGTGTCGCCAGACTTTCCTCGGATGCCAACACCTGCCCGCGACACTCGCCACCGCCGAACACGTTACTGTGGAAATTCAAATACGCTCCGCCCGTCAGCAGCTTCACCGGATCGCCGCCATACGTGAGATTGAGAAACGTGCCCGTGATCATGTTACCGTCGCGCACATAGTTCGCCGACGTCCCCGCGCCGAGCGCCTGCACGACCGCGCCACTCGCGCCGGGAGCACCTTCGTGGTAATGCGAATTGGTCAGCGTGTTCGGGAAATTATAGACGCTGATGCGCAGGTTCAGCACGTTCGTGCCCGCATCGTAGGTCATAACCGCCGAGCCAAACGCGTTCGTGTTGCCCGTCAGCGCCACCGCCGGGAATGCCGCCTGCTCCTGCGCCACCGTGATGGCCGCTACCAGCCGCTTCGGCTGCGCGATCAGTTGCCCGCGCACCTCGCCGCCGGGAAACGCCGGCGAATGAAAATTAACGTAGGCTCCGTTCTTCAGCAGTGTGAGCTTCGCCCCGCCGTGCGTCACCCCGCGGAACGTCGCCGTCAGTGTCGAGCCACTCCGCGTGTAAACCGTTTCGCCGCCGAAATTCGTGACCACCGCTCCGTTCACGCCGGCCGCGGCTTCGTGGATGTGCGAGGCCGAGAGCGTGTTGGTAAAATCCCTGATGCTAATCACCATATCGAAGGTGTTCGCCGCGACATCGTAGAACATGATCGCCGAACCCGTCGCCGCCGAGTTGTTCGCCGGCACTTCCTGAGCCGAGCTGATCGTCGCGCGGAACTCAACAATCTGTGCCGAAGCCGAAACCACGAGGGCGGTCAAAGCGCCCGCAAACCAAACCAAACGAGGAATAATTTTCATAAATGAGAAAGCACCGAACCGCGAAATGCAGAACGTTTGATCGAAACTATTCACCCGGTCCCCGCTGTCCGTAGGTGAATCGTAACCATTCGGTCAGAAACCCGCCTCATTGTCCCGGGTTTAACCCGTTCGCCATATTCCGGCGCTTGCCGCCGCGCCCCCAAGGCCCACGGTTTCCCTAATGTCGCAGAGGGTCATCAGCATCGTTCTGTTTTTAGCCGCTTGCTTCGCGTTGCTCACCCCCGCTCGCGCCCACCCCGGCACCGACATCGCCATCACCGATCTGTCCGCGCTTATCGCCACCGCCCCCGCCAGCGCCGACCTCCATCTCCGCCGCGCGCTCTGCTACGTCGAACACGCGCGCTGGTCCGAAGCCGACGCCGATCTCGCCCTCGCCGCCAAACTGGAGCCCGCCCATCCCGACCTCCCGCTCGCCCACGCCGAATTCCACCTCGCCCGCCACGACTACCCCACCGCCATCCGAACCCTCGACCCCGTCCTGCAAGCGCAGCCCCGCAATCCTGCCGCCCGCATCCTCCGCGCCCGCGCCTTCGCCCTAAATAACAACTCCCGCGCCGCCCTCGCCGATTTCCGCGCCGCCCTCGCCGCACTCCCCGAGCCAAAACCCGAACTCTGGCTCGAAGCCAACGCCCTCATTGCCGATCCCGCCGCCGCCCTCGCCGACCTCGACGCCGGCATCGCCCGCATCGGCCCCGCGCCCGCCCTCGTCGAGCGCGCCCTCACGATCGAACTTTCGCTTCACCGCGCCGACGCCCCCCTCGCCCGCCTCGCCCAACTCGCCGCCACCGCCGAACGTCCCGAACTCTTCCTCAAACGCCGCGGCGATCTCCTCGCCTCACTTGGTCGCACCGCCGAGGCCCACGCCGCCTACACCGCCGCCCTCGCCTCGCTCGGCCGCCTGCCCGACTGGCTCCGCACCAGCGAGCCCACTCGCCTTCTCACTGCCCAGCTCACTGCCCTCGTCACCCGCTCTTCCTGAAATAGAAATTAAATTCCCCATGCGCCTCCGCCACGTCTTCACCCTCGCCGCTCTCGCCGCCGCCGCCTTTTCCTTACGCGCCGCCACCACCGTCACCCGCGGTCCCTATCTTCAGCTCGCCACGCCCACGAGTATGGTCGTCCGCTGGCGCACCGACATGAGCGAGCCCTCCTCCGTCCGCTACGGCCTCGCCGCCGATCAACTTACCCTCGCCGCCAAGTCCGAAGGCATTGGCACCGAGCACATCGTCCAACTTGCCAAACTTCAACCCGCCACCCGCTATTTCTACGTGCCCGTCACCGGCAACGACAAAGCCAAGCCCGGCGGCGAAGACTCCGCGCCCACCGGCCGCGTCAGCAGCTTCGTCACTCCACCCGTGCCCGGCCCCGCGCAACCCACGCGCGTCTGGGTCCTCGGCGACCCCGGCACCAAAAACGCTACCCAAGCTACCGTGCGCGACGTGTATAAAAAATTCACCGGCACCCGGCCCACCGACCTCTGGCTCATGCTCGGCGATAACGCCTATCCCGACGGCACCGACTCCGACTATCAAAAAGCTGTCTTCGAAACGTATCCCGACACTCTCCGCACCTCGCCCCTCTGGCCCGCCCTCGGCAACCACGACGCCAAAAGCGCCAACTCCGTCACGCAGTCCGGCGTTTACTACGACATCTTCACCCTGCCGACCCTCGGCCAAGCCGGCGGCGTTCCCTCCGGCACCGAGGCCTACTACTCCTTCGATCACGCCAACATTCACTTCATCTGCCTCGACTCGCACGACAGCGACCGCGCGCCCGACGCCGCCATGGCCCAATGGCTCCGCGCCGATCTCGCCGCCACCACCCGCGACTGGATCGTCGCCTTCTTCCACCATCCCACCTACACCAAAGGCACCCACGACTCCGACAAAGACAGCGACTCCGCCGGACGCATGAACGATATGCGCGCCACGTTCCTTCCCCTCCTCGAAGCCGGCGGCGTGGACCTCGTGCTCACCGGCCACTCCCACGTTTACGAACGCTCCCACTTTCTCGACGGCCACTACGGCAAGAGCGACACCTGGGAAGCCCGCTTTATCAAACAGCCCGGAGACGGCCGTCCCGCCAGCCAAGGCGCCTACACCAAACCCCGCGCCCGCACCGCCCACGCCGGCGAAGTTTCTATCGTCACCGGCAGCGCCGGCCACGCCAGCGAGAAA
>JANXLP010000566.1 GCA_025355125.1 Opitutaceae bacterium
CACGTCCTTCATGTGCGCGTGGAAGATGCGGTTGCCGAAGGTGCGGATGAACTTCACGTAATCGACCCCCTGATAACCGAGGTGCGAGGGGTCGTAGTTGAAACCAAAACGCTTGTGGCCCTTCACGGCGTCGATGGCGCGCTGCGAGCTCGCGATGTCGAAGGCGATTTCGGTGGGGTGAACCTCGAGCGCAAAATTCACGTTCGATTTCTCGAAGGCCTCGAGGATCGGGCCAAAGCGTTTCGCGAAATCGGCGTAGCCGGCGTCCCAGTAGGCCTGCGACGTGGGCGGGAAGGCGTAGATCGAGTGCCAGATCGAGGAACCGGTGAAGCCGTTGACGACGGCGGGGAACGGGTCCTTGCCGTTGCTGCCGGGCTTGGCGTCGAAGAAGGCGCGGGCGGCGCGGCCGGCGGTGATCATCTTGCGCGCGGCGCGTTTGCGCACGGCCTCGGGATCGCCGTCGCCCCACACATCGGCCGGGAGGATGGATTTGTGGCGCTCATCGATGTTGTCGCAGATCGCCTGACCGACGAGGTGGCTGGAGATGGCGTAGCAGGTGAGGCCGTGGTCCTTCAGCAGCGCCCATTTGTCGTGGACGTATTTTTTGGAAGTGGCGGCGGCATCGACATCGAAGTGATCGCCCCAGCAGGCGAGCTCGACGCCATCGTAGCCCATCTTTTTGGCGAGGGGGGCGAGTTTCTCGAGGGGAAGGTCGGCCCACTGGCCGGTGAAGAGAGTGACGGGACGTGGCATGGCGAGGCGGAGGGCTTAAGTTTTAAGGGGTAGGATTTAAGGGACGAAGCGCAGCGATTCAGGGGCGACGGGCGCGCGGGCGGCAAGCGGATTGTGATTCCAGAGTGGCATGGGCACCCTGCGCATGTTCGTTTATTGGGATTCCATCATGCTGCGCCGCACTTTTTCCAGCCTCGGCTGCCCCGAACTCAACCTTGATGAGACGCTCGCGCTCGTCGAGAAACACGGCCTGCAAGGCACGGAGCTGCGCTGCCTCGGTGGCACCATCGAACTCACGGATTATTTCACCGCGCAGTTTGGCGCGCCGGCGGCGCTGGCGGCCCGACTGGGCGAACGCGCAAAGCTCATCGTGGCGCTGGATACGTCGCTCAAACTCATCGGCAACACGTCCGCGGATCGTGAGAAATTTCTGGAGTTTCTTCCGTGGGCCGAGGCGCTGGGTGTGCCCCGGCTGCGCGTGTTCGACGGCGGCACGGGCCTGACCGACGAGGCGCTCGCGCAGGCGGTGGATACCGTGCGTTGGTGGCAGGCGCTGCGTCGCGAGCGGGGTTGGCGCGCCGATCTCATGGTCGAGACGCACGACTCGCTGTCGAACGCCGCGGCGATCCGGAAGTTCGCCCACGCCGCGCCCGGCTGCGCGGTGCTCTGGGATTCGCAACACACGTGGCTAAAAGGCGGCGAACTCCCGCTCGTCACGTGGCCTGCCACCCGCGACCTCGTCGTCCACGTTCATGTGAAGGACAGCATCGATGTCCCGTCCGCGAAACACTCGTGGACCTACGTGCTGCCCGGCGAAGGCCGTTTCCCGATGGCGACGCTTCTGGCGGCTTTGCGCGCGGATAATTTCGCCGGCCCCGTCTCGCTGGAATGGGAACGCATGTGGCACCCGTATCTCCAGCCGCTCGACGTCGCGCTCACCGCGGCGACCAAGAGTAACTGGTGGTAACTTGCCGTCAGCGCCGCGCGCTCCGCTGCGCGCCGTTTTCGCGAAACTGTGTCGGCGTCATGCCCACGCAGCGCACAAACGCTCGCGCGAAGACCGTGCCGCTGTGGTAACCCACCTGTGCGGCGATGGCTTCGAGTTTGCCGTCGGTGCTTTCCAAAAGTTCCTGCGCGCGCTGGATGCGCATGTAGGTGACGTGCTCCATCGGCGTGCGCCCGAGCTCGCGCCGGCAAATCCGCCGCAGATGCTCTGCGCTCACCGCGCAACGCGCCGCAAGGGTCGAGAGTTTCCAATCGCGGTCGAGTTCGCGCACGACCGTCTCCCAGAGCGCGCCCACGCGTGAGCCGCTGCGCCACGGCCGCGCGCTGCGCCGCGCCAGCCCGTGCACGAGACTGACCCAGTGGTGAACCTGCGCGGGGTCGCGTTCGCCGCACCACTCGGCGCGCAAGCCCGACAGCGCACGCCCCAAATCCTCTGCGCCCTGCTTCACGCGCAACGGCGACGCCGCGCCCACGAGCGGTTTCAGCCACGACGGCTCCTCGTAGCGCACCCACGCAAACACCCAGCGCTTGCCGGGCACGGCGTGAAAGGCGTTGAGCACGCGCGGCGGCGCCATGCAGAGCGCGCCCGCGGTCACGCGTTCCCAGCGCCCCTCGAGCAGCACGCGACCTTCGCCCTCGAGCGTCGCGAGCAGAAAACTCCCCGACGGCGCGAGTCGCACGCGTTGGTAGGGCGAATAAATCGTGTCGATACCGAGCCACGCGATGTGGTGCGTCTTGAGTTCGGCGCATTCCTTCTCGTCGAGCGTCCAGCGCCGCGTGCGTGGACCGTCGATGGTTGTTTCCTTAAAGAGAGCGGGGGAGACGGGCGCGGCCACAGCTGCAGAGTGAAGCCGCCCGCAGGCGCACAACGCACGTGAAAAACACGAGGTGGATTATCGTCACCTCTACGTGTGCGCTCGGCGCTTTACCTGAAGCACAGGAAGCGCAGCTTCGAGCATCCCCTCTGCGCCGTCGAAAAACGGTGATGCGCTTTTCCGTATCTCAACTCTCAGCTATCGACTCTCAACCCAACTCCCATGCCCAACCCTTGGACCGGAAAAGGAAACCCCTACACGCGCGAGGAAGTGCGCGCCCGCCTGCAAGCCACGCTCGACAAGGGCAACGCGATCATCGCCGCCGGTGCCGGCACGGGCATCAGCGCCAAGTTTATCGAGAAGGGCGGCGCCGATCTCATCATCATCTATAACAGCGGCCGCTTCCGCATGATGGGCCACGGCTCCACCGCCGGCATGATGGCCTACGG
>JANXLP010000088.1 GCA_025355125.1 Opitutaceae bacterium
TGGCTCATGCTCGCGAGGAATTCGCTCTTGGCGTGGTTGGCCGATTCGGCGGCGAGGCGGGCCTCGTCGAGTTGCGACGTGCGCTCGCGCACGCGTTCGTCGAGATGCAGCAGGAGCTGGCGGAGCTGGGCGTGGGATTGGTCGCGCTCGCTGATGGCGCCGGAGAGGCGGGCGTTGGAGTTGGAGAGCGTGTGGGCGGTGTTTTCGAGATCCCGGCTGATTTCGGTAAGCTCGCTCGAGGGATAGGCGAGCGCGGGGCCGGCCGGCTCCGGTTCGCGCTGCACGAGGGCGTGGGTCTTGCGGACCAACTGTTGCAAGGGGCGGGTGATCTCGGACGCCGTGCCGCGCGCCAACAGGAGGGCGAGGCTAATGGCGACGGCCGACCATACGCCGGCGAGGGAATAGAAAAGTGCGACGCGGCGCTGCGTCTGCCACAGGGGTTCGAGCAATACCACGTGCCACCCGTTGATGCCCGTATGGGTGCTGATCGCCAGGTGCCGCACCGGCCGCGCGCGGTCCGGGCCTTTCAAGTCGAACGGCTCCACCTGGTCGGTGCGGTTCAGAGCGGGGTAGATCTCGTGGGATCTAAAATCGGACAACGGGGGCAACCGCAGTTCGCCCACGGTGAGCAGAACGTTTTCCGCCCGATCCGCGACCACGAGGTTGCGCCGGTTCACCCGCTCGTTGACTTTGAGGGTTTCGATGAGGGTTTTGAGATTGAGCGAACCTTCCACGACGTAGCGGAGGCGGCCTCCGCCGTCGAAAAGCGGCGCGCTGATCGCGACGATCAGGTCGTTGCCGAACCCACGTCCGCGAAAGATGCCGCTGACGAACGGGCGTCGGGTGCGCACGGCCTCGCGGAAGTAATCGCGGTCGGCCACGTTGAGACCACGCAAGGCCAACGGCTCGCCCCGGTCGTTGAGGGTGGGCGCGCTGGCGACGATTTCACCCTTTTCATCTGCGATCAGCAGCGTGAAAAACTCGGGGTGCTGACGCAGGAGGACATTCAACCGGGCGGCGAAATCGCCCGTCCGCGACACATCGACCTGCAGCTGTTCCGCCAAAGCGACGAGGTCGCGCCGATGCGCGAAAAGATAGGCGTCGATCTGGCCGGCGACGTCGCGGGCATCTTCCTCGAGGGCGGTTTCGGCGTTGGTTCGGAGGGTGCGATCAAAGGTCCGGCCCATCAGGAGAATCAGGAGGACGAGCGGCAGCACGGCGATGATCCCGAAACGCCGGAAGAGGAGACGTTGGAGCGAAAGTTTCGAGTCCTCGTTGGGTGGCAGGCCCAACCAGCGCCGAAACCAACCCGAACTGCTGAGGGGTAAAACAAAGGCCGCCGTCAACAGGCCGTTGAGCGGGTATTTCACCATGATCGCCCAGTTGGACGGAAACGGGATATCTTTGAGCCACACCAGGAACACGAGCGTCAGCGGCCCGCCGCAAACGAGCCAATACAGACCCGTTGCCATGAGCGCGCCCATGCGGTGGCGACGAATCAGCCAACCCACGGCGACCGCCTCCAAGGTGTAGCACACGAAACCCGCCGGATGGCCCCACTCGAGCCAGGTCTTGGAAAACGCCATGGCCGCCGCCAATCCGCCCAACGCCGGCCCGAGCGCGAAGGCCGTCAGCAGGCTGAAAGCACCGCCGAAGAGCAGCGAAGTCCCGCCAAACACCGGGAGCTCAAAGTGGTTGAGCGCAAAACCGGCGCAACCCGCTCCCAGTGCAAAGAGGAGCGGTTTTGAGCGAACGTGCGCTGAATTTGTCATTGGGCCGGGCCTATTAGCATCGGCTTTAGGGGCGGCAATTAAAGGGAAAGCGCTGGGGATCGGGTCCGCACTATTGCTTATCTGCGCCCTGTGGAGCTCCCGGCCGTTCGACGCGTTTGGTGGGTGGCGACGCTTCGCGGAACAGGCAGGGCGCCGCACACGCTTCAGGGCGCGCCTTCGGCCGGTTGCAGGACCGCGCGCAGGACGAGTTCGCGGTCGCCGGTGGCGTGGAAGAGATCGGCGGGATAAACGCGGTGGCGCAGGATCGCGTCGTGGATGGCGGTGCCTGCTCCGGCGTTGAATTCGAGGCCGGCGAGGTATTGGAGGCGCAGGCTTCGGTCATGGTTGATCTCGGCATCGCGAAGCCACGGAGTGAGGTGGCGCGCCTGACCGGCGTAGGTCGCGAGCAGGCTGACGGCGGTGGGGAATTCGGCGCCCGCGAGCGATGTGGCGACGGCGGTGTGGTCGGGGCGTTTGAGGCGCAGTTGGAGTTCGTCCACATCGACGGCGAGCGGGGCGAGTTGCCCCAGGGCGACGGTGTCGTAGCCCTCGCCCTTGGCGTCGTTGCTCCAGACGGTGCCGTGCGGAAATACGGCGAAGAACGTCGCCAGCTCGCTCTGCACGACGGCGGGGCTGCTCTGGTAAAGCGGCACCCATTGCGTCACGAAGCCGCCGGGATTCAGGCGTTTTTTGACGAGTTCGAAATACTCCTGCGTGTAGAGTGAGGCGGCACCTTTGACCCAAGGGTGAATCGGGTCGGAAGTGATGATGTCGAATTTCTCGTGCGTCGTGAGCATGTAGTGGCGGGCGTCATCGTAGACGACCTCGACGCGGGGATCGGTGAGCAGATGGTGATTTTCTTCCGCGAAGTAGCGCGCGACGACTTTGGGAATGAGCGGCTCGAGTTCGCAGATGACGATGCGCGTGACGCTCGGATGCACGATGAACGAGCCCGCGGTGACGCCCGCACCGCAGCCGACGATAAGCACGGAGCGCGGCTGGCCGTGGAGGAGCGCGGGGAGGTGGCCGAGCATGCGTTGGAGGCGCAGGTCTTGCGGGAGATTTGAAGCCTCGATTTTTCCGCTCACATGGAAGTTGCGGACTCCGTCGGTCTCGGAAACGGCGACGGAAGAATTCAGGCCCTCGCCGTAGAAGATCACGAAGTCCTTGGGTTGGAGCGGGTCCATCAACGAGCGGCCGTAGGCAATGAGCACGCCGGGCACGGGCGCGACCGACATCACGGCGGCACCGACGACGACCACAGCGAGAATGCGGCGCGTGAGAGTCGCGACGGCTGTTGGTTGGCTCCACACGATGAGCGCGGAAATGCCGGCGAGGATGATCAGGATTTGCTGGCTGTGCTGGGTGCCGAGGCCGGGAATGACGACGAGACTGAAGAGGACTGCGCCGATGATGGCACCGAGGGTGTTGGCGGCGTAGATGGCGCCGGTGAAGCGACCGGCGTCGCGGCTGCGGTCGGAGAGTGCGGCGAGGGCGAGAGGGAAACTCGCGCCCCACAATACGGCGGCGGGGAAGATCGCGCAGAGGCAGCGCAGCACGTCGTGGCGGAAGCCGACCCACACGCTGACCTTGGCGGAAAAATTCGGCGCCCAATACGGCAGCACGCGCGCGAGCATATACGCGGCCCACGCGATGCCGAAGGTGAGCCCGAGTTGGCAGAGGCCGAGGAGCAGGCGTGGGCGCTTGGAAATGCGTGCGAGGAAGGCGCCGCCGCTGCTGCCGAGGCCAAGACCCGCTAGAAAGATGGCGAGGATGATGGAGAACGTGTAAACGGTCGCGCCGAGCGTGAGCGCGAGCAGGCGCGTCCAGACCACTTCCGCGCCGAGGGCGCACAGGCCGGAAAGCGCGATAGTGACGTAGACGGAGCGGTTGCTGGCTGCCGGCGCGGGGGTAGTGGAAATGGATTCGGAAGCGGCTGGCGTAGGCGCTTGGTAGGGCAGGGTGGCGGCGAGGGCGTAGCTGATCAGGGCGACGGCGAGGTTGAGACCGACGGCGACGAAGGTCGCGGTGGGCATGTCGTGCACGCGCAGGAGATAGAAACCCGACAGCAGGCAACCGGCGACGGCGCCGAGGGTGTTGCCGCCGTAGAAAATCCCCAACCAGGAAAGACCGCGCGGTGTCGCTTCGATCCAGCGTGCGATGGCGGGGAGCGTCGCGCCCATGAGCATCGTGGGCGGGAGCAGGCACGCGGCGCAGAGGAGCCCGCGGAGCACGATGTCGAAAACACCCGAGCCGGCCTGGCCGACGTAGAGGCTGCTCACGGTAGGGAGTGCGTAGAGCACCGCGAGGCCGACGAGGCCGATGGCGAGTTCAAGCGTCGCGTAAACGCGGAGCGGATGCCACTTCGGGGAAATGAGGCGCGGGAGCGCGAGGCTGCCGAGACACATGCCGCCCATGAAGCTGCCGAGCAGCAGGCCGACGGAGACCGCGGTGGAACCGATGATGAATTGGAGGAGCTGCAGCCAGACGACTTCGTAGATGAGGGCCGCGCAACCACTGGCGACGAAGAGCCCCAGCAAGAGTGGCGCAAAGCGAGGAGCGGACGAAGTGTCTTTGGAAAACGCGCGGGCCGGAGCGGACATGCAGAGAACGAGCGACGGTGAGCGGCGCGGGCATGGCCAGCGCAAAGTCCGTGGGCGCTCGCGGCTCGTATCTCGTGCGCAATAATCGGTGCGGCTGCATTCTGAAATACTGTGAGCCTTCAACGGGATCGTCATCGCGAGGTGCGCGAAGCGCGCCGTGGCGATCCAGCTGGATCGCTTCGTCGCCGCCCGAGCGCGGCTTCTCGCAATGACGGGCTTTCTGATTCGGATTCCGCCTGAAGGCGGGATTACGAACTCGACCGCGAGCAAGGCCCCTGAAGTTCTGAGTTGGAAGTTCGACGTTCGGTGTTCGATGTTTGTCCCTCTATGTCGTCGCGCGTGCTTCCCATTTATGAACTCGAGTCAGCGGTCGTCGGCGCGTTGCGCGCGGGCGGGCGCTTGATTGTGCAGGCACCGACGGGTTCGGGTAAGTCCACGCAGATTCCGCAGATGCTGTTGCAGCACGGATTTCTCGACGGCGGCGAGGCGGTCGTGCTGCAGCCGCGGCGGCTCGCGGCTCGCATGCTCGCGAAGCGCGTGGCTGAAGAGGTCGGCACGGCGCTCGGCGATCTCGTGGGTTACCAAATTCGGCTGGAGTCGAAGGTTTCCGCGAAGACCAAGGTGCGCTTTGTGACCGAGGGCATTTTGCTCCGGCAGATGTCGTTTGATGCGAAGCTGCGCGGGATCAACGCGCTCGTGTTCGACGAATTTCACGAGCGGCACCTCTACGGCGACATCTCGCTGGCGCGCGCGATTCAAATTCAGCAGACGACGCGGCCCGATCTGAAGATCATCGTGATGTCGGCGACGCTCGATGCGGGTTTGCTGAAAACCTACCTCGCGCCGTGCGAGGTGCTCGTGTCGCAGGGGCGGAGTTTTCCGGTGGCGATCGAGTATCTGCAGCGTTCGCCGAACTTCGACCAGGAGCCGGTGTGGGACGTGGCGGCGCGCGAGTGCGAGCGCGTGGCTGGGCTCACGGAGGGCGACATGCTCGTATTCATGCCGGGCGCGTATGAGATCAACCGCACGCTGCAGGCGATTCAGGGTGGGCGCGGGCTGCGGGATTTCGTGAGCTTTCCGCTGCACGGGGAATTGCCGCCGGAGCAGCAGGACCGCGCGGTGGCGCGGACGCAGGCGCGCAAGATTATCGTCTCGACCAACGTCGCGGAAACCTCGCTCACTATCGACGGTGTGACGGCGGTGATCGATTGCGGCCTCGCGCGGCAGGCGCGTTTCGATGCGAACCGCGGCATCAACACGCTGCTCATCGAGAAAATCTCCGTCGCGAGCGCCGACCAGCGCGCGGGCCGCGCCGGCCGGACGGCGCCGGGCGTGTGCGTGCGACTCTGGACGGAGCGCGAGCACGGCACAAGGGCGTTGCAGGAATTGCCCGAGGTGAAGCGGCTCGATCTCTCCGAGGTCGTGCTGACGCTCAAGGCGAGCGGCATCGACGATGTGTTTGGTTTTCCTTGGCTGGAGAAACCCGATGCGAAGGCGCTCGAGCGCGCGGAGTTGTTGCTCGCGGATCTGGGTGCGCTCGCGGGCAAGGCGCGGGCGATCACCGAACTCGGGCGGAAGATGCTGCGGTTTCCGGTGCATCCGCGTTACGCGCGCATGCTGCTCGCGGCGCAGGAGCGCGGCTGCGTGCGGCCGGTGGCGCTGATGGCGGCGCTCACGCAGGGGCGGAATTTCCTGCTGCGCGGCGCCACGAAGGACGTGGAGTCGGCGCGCGAGGATGTGCTGGGCGAGGAGCACGAGAGCGATTTCTTCCTGCTCATGCGCGCGTGGAGTTACGCCGACAAGGCGGGCTACAGCGTCGAGGCGTGTCGACGGCTGGGGATTCACGCGCAGGGCGCGCGGGCGGTGGGGCCGTTGTTCGAGCAGTTTTTGGAGATCGCGCAGAAGGAAGGCCTCGACGTGAGCGAATCGCGCGTGGATAGCGTGGCGGTGCGCAAATGCGTGCTCGCGGGGTTTTCGGACCAGCTCGGCAAGCGGCTCGACGCGGGCACGCTACGGGTGGAACTCGTGCACGGCCGGCGCGGCGTGCTGGCGCGCGAGAGCGGCATCCAGTCGGCGCGGTTGCTCGTGGCGGCGGAGATCAGCGAGATCGGGCGCGGCGACGGCGAGGTGAACACGTTGCTCACGCT
>JANXLP010000605.1 GCA_025355125.1 Opitutaceae bacterium
CCGCCGCGAGGTAGAAAATCAGAAACCGCGGCGAGCCCATGGCGTCCTCGACATTGTCGCCGAAAACCCACAGGAACAGCATATTGCCGGCAAGATGCATGAAATACGGCGCCACGTTCACGCTGCGCAACGGCTTCTACCGCCTCGGCCTCAACGAGCGAGTGAACACCGATCGCATCGAAGTCATCAAGGGCCCCAACGCCGCCATCTACGGCTCCACCTCGCCCGCCGGCCTCATCAACTACGTCTCCAAAGCCCCCAAGTTCACGCCCTCGCAGGAGCTGCGCTACACCGCCGGAGGCAATGAATTCAACAAGCTCGAAGTCAGCGCCAACACGCCGCTCGGCTCGCTCGCAGGCATCCGCTTTGCCCAGCTCGTCACCTTCGCCGCCAGCAACCAGAGTTCTGAAACGACCTTCGGCCGCACCCGCAACCGTTTCATCGGCTACGCCCTGCTCTCCAAATTCCGCGACGGCAGCACGCTCAACTTCGAACTCGAGTGGTCCAAGAAAAAGGAAGTCGTTTCCACCTCTCAGATTCCCTTCGAATACGTCGGCAACCAATACACCCGCGTTCAGCGCAAAGATCTCGCCCACTTCAGCCAGGGCGGTCCCGACGCCGTGCAAAACCGCGAGCTCACCTCGCTCTACCTTACCTACGATAAACGCTACAACGCCGTCTGGTCCAACCACGCGGGCGGCTACCTCTACGGTCGTCACGCCTTCAATTTTAACAACAGTAGCACCGACCAGTTCGTGCCCAGCACCGGCAAATTCAACCGCAGCACCAACGTCATCACCGACCCCCTCAACGAAGACGGCGGCGGCGTGCAGGTCGATACCTTGGCCGACTACAAACTCTTCTCAGGAAAAGTGCGCAACAAGACGCTCTTCACCGTGGATGTCTCCCAAAACTGGCGCTACCGCCAGCAGACCGGCATCAACACCCGCCTCTACACCATCACCACCCCCAGCCTGATCGAAAATCCCGCCGCGCCCAACTACGTCCTCCCCCCACGCTCGGCCTTCAACGTCATCACCCGCCGCGACAAAACCCGCTCCGACGTCAAAGGCTTCCTGCTCCGCCAACAGACGATGTTCTTCAACGAACGCCTGATCGTGTTCGCCAGTCTCCGCCGCGACGAGGTCACCTATAATTTCAACTTCGGCAACCAATACAGCCGCAACGGCGGCGCCCTCGCCACCCCGGGCCAGGTCTCGCACTACACCGATCGCGCCTGGTCGCCCAACTTCGGCGGCAACTTCAAGCTCACGCCGAACATCTCGCTCTACGCCAGCCACAGCACGTCGTTCTCCCCTCAGGGCCAGGTCGCCCGCCTCGGTGACCCGCACCTCGAAAACGAGACCTCCGTCGGCTGGGACTACGGCATCAAAGCCTCCTACCTCGACGACACGCTCATCTTCACCACCGGCGGTTTCTACATTGATCGCTACGGCGTGAAGACGACCCAGCTGAATCTCACCACCGGTCTCAACGAAACCGTCTCCGGCGGCACCCAGCTCGCCAAGGGCTTCGAGTTCGAAGGCACGTGGAAGATCACGAAGAACCTCTTCGTCGGCGGCTCCTACGGCTACGTCAACGCCCGCATCGTCTACAACGGCAATGCCCGGACCGACGTCGGCCAGATGCCCGCCGGCCTCCCGATCGACACCGCCAGCTTCTACTTCAAATACTCCTTCAGCGGCAGTCGGCTCAAGGGCCTCGCGATTAACACCAGCGTCGTTTACTCCGGCGTAGCCTACCCCAACTCCACCGCCGCGCTTACCGATGTCCGCCGCTATATCAACGCCCCCAGCTACGTCATCGTGAACCCGGCCCTCACGTATTCGTGGAACCAGTCGTCGCAGAAGCTCAAACACTCGGTCCGCCTCAGCGCGAAAAACATCTTCGACCGCGAATATGAAACCTCCCGCGGGAACCTCGGTGACCCGCGCGGGCTGTTTGTCGCCTATTCGCTGAATCATTAATTCCATTCCGTCCGCTCATCCTACAAATTAATCCCATGAAAAAAATCCGCCTCCTCACCGCCGCCCTCGGCGCGCTCGCTCTTCTCGCGCCCACGGCCGCCTTCGCCCAAAAGGCGCAGGGCCCTAAGGCCAAACTGATGGCCAAGTATGATCTCAACAAAAACGGCGTCATCGATGGCGATGAAATCGCCGCTGTGCGCAAAGACTTCGCCGCCGAACCCGCGGGAGACCTCAAACGCTTCGACACCGACAAAGACGGCAAACTCAGCGACGCGGAAATCGCCGAGATGAAAGCACCCGGTGGTAAATCGGCCGCCGACACAAAGAAAAAAGGCGGCACCAAAAATGAAAAAGCTGCGGTCACTCCCTCCGAAGTTAAACCCGTCGAGCCCGCTCCGGCTGCGTCCAAAGATAAGTCCCCGTAAAGCTGCCGGCCCGTTATTCTGCTTCGTCGGCGATGGCTATCGATCCTCCCATTGAAACCGAGAGCCGCAAGCGGCTCATGGCCCTGATGACCCGTCATCAGCGCCAGATTTTCTCTTATATCTATACCCTCGTGCCGCGTCGTCACGACGCCGAGGACCTCCTTCAGGAGACGAGCCTCGTCATCTGCGAAAAATTCGACGACTTCCGCCCCGGCTCGGATTTCGTCGCGTGGGCCTGCCAGATTGCCTGGTGGCGCGTGCGCTCCTCGCGTCAGAAATTCGCCCGCTCCAAAGTCCTCTTCGACCAGGACATCCTCGACGCCGTCGCCCAGACCGCCAGCGCCCTCGCACCCGAGCTCGACGAGCGCCACGAAGCGCTCGCTCTCTGCCTCGCCAAACTCCACGCCCGCGACCGCGAACTCGTCCTCACCCGCTACGAGCCCGGCCACGGCGTGCCCGAAGCCGCCCGCCGCTCCGGCCGCTCCATGGACGCCGCTTACAAGGCGCTCAACCGCATCCGCAAATCCCTTTTCGACTGCGTCACTCATCAACTTGCCACGGAGACCTCGCCATGAATCCCACCGACCACGAAATCCTTGAGCTGAATGAACTGTGTGGCGCCGTCGTGGACGAGACTATCACCGAGGCTCAGCGCACCCGACTCTCCCGCTGGCTCGCCGAGTCTGAGCCCGCCCGCCAGTTTTACGTCCGCGCCCTCGCACTATCCGCCAGCTTGCATAGCTACGCCGGGGAAATGCAGTCGGAAGCGGCGGACAAAATCATCGCCCGGCCCCGCTTCGCCGTCGCTGCTTGGTGGGCCGGCTCATTCGCCGCAGCCGCGTTGATCGTGCTCGCACTGTGGCCACGCCCAATTTCGCCGCCGCCAAAATCGCTGGCCGGGGACTACGTGGCGCGACTGACCGCCGCCAAAGACACCCGCTGGAACACCGCCAACCCAGCGCCCAAGCCCGGCGAACACCTCCGCAAGGGCCAGCGCCTCGAACTCACCGCCGGTCGCGCCGAGATCACCTTCGACTCCGGCGCCCGTGTCGTGCTCGAGGGTCCCGCCTCCCTCGAGATCAACTCCGCGTGGGACTCCACCCTACGTCGCGGGACACTCACCGCCTCCGTGCCGCCCGAGGCCATTGGTTTTCGTATCTCCAACGCCTCGGTCGAGGTCGTGGACCTTGGCACCGAATTCACCATGATCGCCGACGCCAACGGCAGCACTGAGGTCCTCGTGCTCAAGGGCGAGGTCGAAGCCGCGCCCCGCACGGATGGTAACGATGAGACGATTCTCCTCCGTGAAAACGAATCGCGCCGCTTCGCCCCTTCCGGCGTATCCGCGGTCTCAGACAGTGAGCGGAAGATCGCCCAGTTCATGCAGCCCATGGTGCTCGACCGCTTTGCGCCGCTCATCAATTTCGCGCACTGGTCCTTCGACGACCTAAACGGCACCAGCGTGCCGGCCGACGTCTCCGGCCCCGCCCTCACCGCCAGCGCCGCCACGCTCACGCTCCAAGGCGCGGCGAATATCGCCGTGGTCCGCACCTCCAGCCCCCACGGCAAGGCGTTAAGCTTCGACGGTCGCCTCCAAGCCAGTGGCCGCGTCCCCGGCATCTCCGGTCCCACGCCCCGCACCGTCGCATTCTGGGTCAAAGTCCCCAAGGACGCCGCCACCGATGCATGGATGGTCTCGTGGAATACCGCCGTCAAAAAACTTAACTCCCGGCCCGTGCAGATCAGTTGGAACCGCCGGCCCGGCGAAGGCTCCTTCGGCGCCCTGCGCACCGACTTCGGCGGAGGCTATGCGATCGGTGCGCAGGATTTGCGCGACGGCCACTGGCATCACGTCGCCGTGTGCTTTACGCCGGGCGACACCCCGGAAGAACCCGTTCAAGTGAAACAATACATCGATGGCCGCCTCGAAAGCAGCACCATCACGATCACTCCCGGCACGCCGCGAATTTCACCTGGCGGCGGCTATCCCAACGCGGCGACGGGCACGACCGACATCGTCTGGCTTGGCTGCCGGCTCACCGGTAAACAGCCCGAACACTTCCGCGGCGAACTCGACGAACTCTTCATCGCCGACCGTGGCCTCGAGCCCCACGAGATCGTCTCCCTCATGACCACCAACCGGCTCCCCGACTCCGCCCTCGCCGCCCTCCACTAATCCCACCCCATGACCGCCACGCTCCGATTGCTCCGCTCCTTCGCATGCATCCTCGCTTGCGCCTGCCTCTTCGCACCTGCGCGCTCGCACGCCGCCACGCCCAAGTTAAAAAAAGTTCTCTACTTCACGAAGTGCTCCAACTTCGAGCACAGCGTCGTCAAACGCCGTAACGGCGAACCGAGCTGGTCCGAGCAGATCCTCGCTAAACTCGGTCCTGCGCACGGCATCGAATTCACGTTCTCTAAAGACGGCAGCCTCTTCACCCCCGACTACCTCGCGCAGTTTGACGCGTTCTTTTTCTACACGAGCGGCGACCTTCTTGCTCCCGGCAAAGACGGCAACCCACCCATGACCGCCGCCGGCAAACAGGCGCTCCTCGACGCCATCGCGGGCGGTAAGGGTTTCATCGGCGCTCATTCGGCCGCCGACACCTTTCACAGCGACGAAACCGCCGACACCAACACCAATCAACCCCGGACCTGGCGCTATCAGAATCGCGGTGAAAAAGCCGATCCGTATACCCGGATGATCGGCGGAGAGCTCATCGTCCACGGCACGCAACAGATCGCCAAGGTCAGCGTCACCGATCCCAAATTCCCCGGCTTCGCCGCGCGCGGCGTGAGTTTTGAAATGATGGAAGAGTGGTATTCGATGACGAATTTCGCGCCCGACATGCACGTGCTCCTCGTCCAACAGCCCGACGCGATGCGCGACCCCCACGCCAATGGTAAAGACTGGCCACCCACCGGCTGGGACACGCCCTACCAACGCCCTCCCTACCCATCGACCTGGGCCCGCATGCACGGCAAAGGCCGCGTGTTCTACACCTCGATCGGTCACCGTGAAGACACGTGGATGAGTCCCGTCTTTCAGGAAATTCTCCTCGGCGGCATCGCGTGGGCCGTGGGTAATATCGACGCCGACATCACCCCGAACCTCGCGCAAGTCACACCCCGCGCATCCGAACTCCCACCCGTTTCCGGCCCTGTCGCCGGTCTGCCCAAAGGCGTCACCGTCCCGCTGACGCAGCCATAGACCCCACGGTTCAATCACCCCATGAAACTACGATTCCTAGTCCTGGCCGGCATCCTCGCCGCGCCCCTGCTCGCCCAAGACGCCCCGAAGCGCCCGCGCATCACCGGCATCGCCCACGCCGCGTTTTACGTGAGCGACATGGCCAAGGCCCGCGCTTTTTACGAAGGCTTCCTCGGCTACCAGTCGCCCTTCTCCATCCCGCGAAAAGACCCGAAGGAGCAGTTGGTCTGGATCAAAATCAACGACCGCCAGACCGTGGAACTCTTTCCCGGCTCCGAAGTTTCACCCGAGACCGACCGTCTCTACCACATCGCCATCGAGACTGACGACGCCGAGGCCATGCGCCTCTACCTCCAGTCAAAAGGCGTGGCCGTCCCGCCAAAAACCGCCATCGGCAAGATCGGCAACAAAAACTATTTCGTGAAGGATCCCAACGGTAACACCGTCGAAATCGTCGAGTATCTGCCCGACGGCTGGACCATGCGTGAGAAAGGTAAATTCGTCCCCGATACCCGTATTTCCACCCGCATGAGCCACGTTGGCGTGATGGTCGGCCAGCTTGATGCCTCCATGAAATTCTACGGCGAGATTCTAGGCTTCACCGAGATCTGGCGCGGCGGCGCCGGCAAGACGCTCAGTTGGGTCAATCTGCAGGTGCCCGATGGCGCCGACTACATCGAGTTCATGCTCTACAACAAGGTCCCGACGCGCGACGTCATGCTTACGAAACACCATATCTGCCTGGAAGTCGCCGACGTCGCCAAAGCCGGCGCCATCCTCCAGAGCCGCACCCTGCCCGCAGGCAGCAAAGCACCCGATGCGATGAAGACCGGCGTGAACGGCAAACGCCAAATCAACTACTACGACCCCGACGGCACCCGCGTCGAAATCATGGAGCCCAGCACCTTCGACGGCCAACCCGTCCCGCCCTCCAAGGCCCCGCCCCCCCTGCCGCTGCCACCCTACCAGCCTCTCGACCTCGCTGGTTTGCCGGTCAAAGAGTAAACTCATCGCGCTCGCCCGAGCGCCTGCGTTACAACGCTGCGCCGCCGCGCGCCCCCGCCTGCCGTAGAAACGCGACGGCGCCATCCGTCTTTGCGTTTGCCAACGCGCGACCTCCACGCAGCGTTTTCTCCAGACATGGCGCTCTCTTTCTTTACCAAAAATAAAAAGGCTATTCAGAACCGTTTCCGCGACGATTACGCGACGAAGATGCGGCTGAAATACGACCCCTACTACCACGCCATGGAGTCCCAGCACGGGACCAACGTGCGTCTCGACGGTCGCGACATGATCATGCTCTCCAGCAATGATTACCTTGGCCTTTCCTTTCACCCCAAAGTCATCGAGGCCGGCCGCGCCGCCCTCCTGAAGTGGGGCACCAGCACCACCGGCGCCCGTATCTCCAACGGTTCCCGCACCTTCCACACCGAGTTGGAAGAGAAGCTCGCCGCCTTCCTTGGCCGCGAAGCCTGCCACATCCACGCCGCCGGTTATCTCTCCTGTCTCTCCAGCGTCGCCGCCTTCGCTCAGAAGGGTGACATCATTTTCGCCGACAAAAACATCCACTCGTGTCTCTGGGAAGGCATCCAGCTCTCCCGCGCCACGGTCGAGCGCTTCTCGCACAACAGCCCCGACGACTTCCGCGAAGTCGCCGCCGCCGCCGCTTCCACGGATGCCCCCAAGATGCTCGTCATCGAGGGCGTTTACTCCATGGAAGGCCACATCGCCCGCCTCCCCGAGCTCGCCGAGATCGCCGAAGATCACAACTGTTTCACCGTGCTCGATGATGCTCACGGTTTTGGCGTCCTCGGTCGCCAGGGTCGAGGCACCGTCGATCACTTCGGGCTCAACGATAAGGTCGATGTTATCTGCGGCAGCCTCTCCAAGTCTCTCGCCAGCACCGGCGGCTTCATCGCCTCCTCCCGCGAAGCCATCGAGTATCTCCGCACCAGCTCCAAGCAGACCGTGTTCAGCGCCGCCATCAGCCCGAGCCAAACCGCCTGCGCGCAGGCCTCTCTTGAGCTCATGCAGACCGAACGCGAACACCATGAGCGTCTCTGGGCCAACACGAAGAAATACCGCGCCATCCTGAAAAACCTCGGCCTCGACACTTGGGGCAGCGAAACGCCTGCAACACCCATCGTGCTAGGTTCCAAGGAACGCGTTTATCCTTTCTGGAAAGCTCTCCTCGAAAAAGGCGTGTTCACCGTGATGTCCATCGCCCCCGCGGTGCCCATCGGCAAAGACCTCATCCGCACCGCGATCTCCGCGATGCACACCGACGAGCAGCTCGACAAGATCGCCGACGCGATGGCCTACGCCGTCAAAAAGCTCTGAGCCTCAGCTCAGCGTTGCTCGCAAAGTCGCCGCCGCCTCTGCCCACGTCGGCAACGCCCTCGCAGCCGCCTCCTGTTCCAATCGCTCAACGAGCGCGGCATCCGTCAGTGCCCGACGGAGTGCTTCCGTCCATGCGGCTCGGTCGTTCGTCGCCACTGCGAGACATCCGCCACCGTCGGCATTTTCCCGCAGCACCGGCAGGTCGCTGCACACACACGGCACCCCCAGCCACAAGGACTCCAACAACGGCAACCCGCAGCCCTCCGCGATCGTCGGAAACACACTCGCCCGCGCCCGCGCATAGAGCGCACCCACGGCCGCATCATCTGCTGCCGCGTGGTAACGCAGGCCCGGGAATCTCCGGGAAATTTCTCTCACCCGATCAACAACCGGCCCGCCAAAATGCGGGTTTACGCGCCCGACCAGATTCAACTCAAAGTTAAGCCCCTCGCTCCAGAGTATCTCGGCCACATCGAGCAGCAGATCCTGATTCTTCCTAGGCTCCAATATGCCGACAGCCAGCAAGGACGGCGTGCCACGCACCGTGGTCGCGCGTTTCACGCGTGGCAGTCCTCCGAAATCCGCACCGAGCGCCAGCACCTCCACCGGCGGTGTTTTCTCCAAGCCCTGCCAGCGCCAAAATCCCACCAGCTCATCCCGGCTCGCCGCCGACACCGCCCAAACCCGGTCGAACCGCGCGAGCAATTTCATATAGCTCGGGTGCCGCGCCACACTCTGCGGCCAGGTGATGTGCGGATATTTGAGAGGAATCGCATCGTGAAAAATGGCCGCCGCCCGCCCGCGCCGCTTCGCCAAAAACTCCGTGATCCCGGGTCGTTCTTCCTCGGAAAAAAGCTCGCTGGTTAAAAACCAATCACCCGCATCCAAGCCGCGATCCCACGTAGCCCAACGCACCGCCGTCGCCGCCGCGCCTAACTCCCCGGCCAGTCGCCCGCTCACCCGCGTCAGGCCTGAGCGATGCCCGGCGCTGCCCGTCTTGGTAACATCAAAAAAAATCATGATTTCTTCTCCGCGATCGTCGCCTCGAACCTCGCAAGCAGACGCGCGGCATTTTTATGCGCATCGAAATTTTCCTCCACCCAGCGTCGCGCCACAGCGCGCAACGACTCCGCCAACGCATCGTCATCGGCCAGTCGCTTTAGCGCCGCGACCCACGCCTGCGGGTTCTCCACTGGCGCGACGATTCCGCTGATTCCGTCGCTGATCGCTTCCGTCGTCCCCGCCGTCGGCGAGGTCACGACAAGCACGCCGCACGACATCGCTTCGGGAATCACGTTGGGCAGGCCGTCACGATCCCCGCTCGGTGCGATCACCCCGGTGTGCAAAAGCACATCGGCCCACTCGAATTGTTCCCACACTTCATGCTGCGGCAGGTGACCGCAAAACGTCACGTCGGCGGCAATCCCCAGATGTCCGGCTAATTTTTCCAGCGCCGGACGCAGCGGTCCTTCGCCTACGATTCGCGCGTGAAAAGGCACACCGGCCGCGCGGAGGGCCGCGTAGATTCGCAATTGGTGATCGAGGCCTTTTTTCTCCACCAATCGCGCCACACAGATGAGGTGCAGGGGCTCGCGTGAAGCCCGTAAGCGTTTCATCGCCGGCAGGCGCTCGAGGCCGCGGCGGATACGGATGATTTTTTCCGGCGGCATCCCGCGTGCGATCAGTGCGGTCCGGCCCATTTCGGTCGAGGTGTGGATAAAAGCGGCGTGTTCGAGCTTGTCATTGAGCCACCAATCACCGCCGTGCTCGAAAATATCATACGCGTGCGCCGCCGCACTGAACCGATGCCCGTCGAGCCGCCAGAGCAGCCACGCCGCCGTCGCCGGCGCTCCACCCCACGCCGCATGCACCAGCACGGGCGGATACTTCCTAAAGCTAGCGGCAAAAAGACACGCGAAACCGGCGCCCAGCATGTTCTCCCAGAAATTCAGCCATGACGGCGGCCGGCGTGTGAACAGGCCGTGAAGGACTTGCTTCAAAACGTCCGGACGACGTCCACCCACATACGGAATCATCCAAAGCAGCGTCAGCAGCCGCCATTTGTTGAACTGTGTCACGGGCATCCCGCGAAACGAATTCTTCCCACCCCAAAACGAGTAAAGCCGCACATTCACTCCGTGTGCGCGCATCGCGATGATCTCGCGCTGCAAGAACGTTTCCGTGCTTTTTGGAAACGTGGTGAAGAGATAGGCGATGACAGGCTTGGAATCGGACAAGGTGGCGAAACGCTAAAGGCCTCTTTGCCCGGCGGCCAAGCGGATTGCATGTGCGCGCGCGCTGTCGCGGTAACTTATTTCCCTGCCTATGCCGGCTTCGTGCCGTGTCCGTTGCGGTTTCCATTCGCGGGAGGAAACGCCCAGCGTTTCAACTTCGTCTTCGCGACCTCGTTCGCGAGACCGACAATCTCGTCGATCAACAGCGTCGGGTCTTCGTCGTAGCGAAGCGTAAGAAATTTTTCGCGCACCCGCGGATAAGCGGCCGCGTCCGCCACCCAGGCATCTATAATGCGTGCAAAGTCCCCCGCGTTTTCGATTTTTTCAGAGCCCGCGCCATTGCGGAAAAATTTCCACGTGAGTTGCTCCTGCGGCATAATGCCCTGAAAGGCATCGAAGATGATCGGGCACTTAAAATGAAGCGCCTTCGCGCACGTGGTAGTGCCACCGCGTGTGACGATCACGTCGCTGACCTGCATGAGCAGGTGCACGATATCCGAGAAGCCTTCAAGGTGGCAGTGGAACTCAGGATGGTTCGCACGCCAGTGGACGAGTTCATTGTAAGTCTCCTTATTCTTCCCGCAAATCACGATCACCTGAACGCGTTTCGCGTGTTTAGCGAGGGCGGGAAGTAACTCCAGGTGATGATTTGCCCCGTTACTACCCGTCGCGAGAAACACCGTGAACAGATCGGGGCGCAGCCCGAGTCGCTTAACCCGGAACGCGCCCTTCTCCTCCGCCGAAACCGTTTCCAGAACCGCTCTCGGCAACATCAAGTTTCCGCGCACGCGCGATTTCTCAGGGGCGATGCCTGACTTGACGGCAAAATCACGAGCGGTCGGCGTCCGCGAAAAATACAGATCGACCGACGGCTCGATCCAATTCCTCGAGTATCCCCAACCGCCCGAAAACTCGCCGCAATACGTGACGCACCGCACGCGCGTTTCTCCGAGCGTCGCCCGCGCGAGCTGAAAATATCCGCGGTTCAAACAGTCGTGGACGCTAAAAATCAGGTGCGGCCGATACTCACGCAACACTTGGAGATAATAACTGCGACCAAAGGTGACGTCCTTGGTGTTAATATAGCTCAACAACTCCACGAACGTGTAGAAGGCCGAGTGTAGCCATGGCGCCGCCTTTTGAATCCGGTTGTAGAAACCGACACCGGCCCGATTCACGACGGAGGATTTTTCCAGCATCTGTTCGATACGCACATCGATGTCGTGCCGGTAGAGCTGAAAGCACCATTCCGCAAACGCCTCCGCCCGCGCATCATGACCGCCACCGGTCGAGGACGTGAGGATCAGGATGCGAATTTTTGACATACTTTAGAATCACAGAGCGGCCGAACTGATCACGCCGCCAGCGGTTGCGCACGAATCAAAGCCGCGTGCGCATTCAGCGGGCTTGCTTAAAAACGATGCTGACGTTGGCACCGCCAAATCCGCTGACGTTGTTGAGAGCGACCTTCGGCTGGGCAGAGAGGGTTGAGCGGATGATATTAAGTCCTTCGCATTCGGGATCGAGATTCGTGATGTGGGCCGAGCCCGGCATGAATCCGTCACGCACCGCCAGAGCACAGAAGCCGCTTTCCATCGCACCGGCCAGCGACAGTCCGTGGCCAGTAAGCGCCTTGGTGCTGCTGATCGCGGGCCGAACCCCGGACGTTTTAAAAATGGCCTTGAGCGCACGTGCCTCGGAAGCATCTCCGATGGGCGTAGAAGTAGCATGTGCGTTAACATAATCGACCGTCTCGGCATCCGTTTTGGTTACCCGCAAAGCCAACGTCATCGCCGCGCTCAGACCGTGGCCTTCGGGATGGGAAATTGCTACATTATGCCCGTCGGAGGCTTGGCCCCAACCCGCCACTTCGCAGTAGGGCGTGACGCCGCGTCGAATGACTTCGTCTTCCGTTTCCAACACCAAAACTACACCGCCACCCGTGCCAACGAAGCCATCTCGCGCCGTGTCAAAAGGGCGGGAAGCGGTCGCTGGATCGGTCGATAACGTGAGCGCCCGCATCCCCGCAAAGGGAAGAATCGCATCCATATTACCATCCTCTGCGCCCACGACGAACATGCGCTTCTGCCGCCCGAGCGCGAGGTCGTCATAGGCGAACCCAAGCGCGTGAGATGAAGAGGCACAGGCTGAGGCAAACCCGCATGAGGAGCCCTTGATCTTAAAATGAGCCACGAGGTTGAACTGCACTGCGCCCGAGATCGACGCCACGATCCCCATCGGCGAACAACGCATCACGCCCTGCTTATGCATACGCTCAAGCATATGTCCCATCATGTAAGGCGATCCCGCCGAAGCCGCGTAGAGCCCGGTCCCCTCATTGGACACATCGGCATCCCCGAGTTTTGCGTC
>JANXLP010000619.1 GCA_025355125.1 Opitutaceae bacterium
TTGGCCGCGCGCGGAGCGCACGGCCCACCCAGGATGCGATGCCACGAAATGGAGTTGCCGCGGGCGGTAGAGGTTCGCGTATCTTTTAGGCGTTACCTGCGTCTTACCCTCCTCTCTTCCCAACCATGAAAAATCGTCTCCTCATTGCCAGCACCTGTATCGCCCTCGCCTTCGCGCCGTTTGCCCGCGCCGAGGAAGCCAAGCCCGCCGCTCCCAAGTCCGATGCGCCTGAAACCGAGCTCGGCGGAAAAATGGAAAAGCTCAACGGCGCCTACCGTAAGCTGAAGCGCCAGATCGCCGATCCTTCCAAGAACACCGAGTCGCTCGCCTTGGTCGGGACCGTCAAAGCGCAGGCCGAGGCCTCGCTCAATCTGAAGCCGGAAATCACGACCACGAAGCCCGCCGCCGATCAGGCCAAGTTCGTCGAGAGCTACCAGACCGAGATGAAGAAAATGATCGAGCTGGTAACCAAACTCGAAGTCGCGCTGAAGGCCGGCAAGAACGACGAGGCCGCTAAGATGATCGCCGATCTCGATGCCCAGCAGAAGTCCTCGCACAAGGAATTCCGCAAGCCGAAGCAGAAGCAATAAGCGGTTGCTGCATCAATCTCCCGAATTAAACAAAAAACACCGCCCGAAAAGGCGGTGTTTTTTTGTCCCGTTTTGCTGTCGGGGTTGCTGACCCCGGCTTCGGTTCGACTCGGACCCGGGGCGGACCGGGGGGGGGGGGGGCGGCGACCCGGGCTACAGGCCAAACGTGGGCGCGCCCGGTAGCTCCCGCGCGCTCGCGGTTCCCGACGGGTTACTTCAGCTCGCGGATCTTCACGTTACGATACCAGCAGTCGTCCTGATGATAGGTGAGCATGATCGGGCCGGTGATTTTTTCCCCGAAGCCGGGTTGTTTCGTGAATTTGCTCTTGGCGAGTCCGGCTTTGACGGCGTCGCTGCCGAGGTCGTAGGCGAGGGCGAGTTTGCCGTTGAGCCAGTGCTCGATGTGGGTGCCTTTGACGATGATGCGCGAGGCGTTCCATTCGCCGACGGGCTTCGTGATTTTGTCGGTGGCGGGTGGGAGGACGTCGTAGAACGCGGCGGTCTGGCGATGCGGTCCGATCTTGCCGTCGGGGTGGCCGATGTCGTCGAGCATCTGGTATTCGTGGCCGGGGGCGGCGGTCCGCTTCTCGGTGACGAAATATTTCACGCCGTTATTGCCGGCGGGCGGGAGTTTCCATTCCCAGGAAAACTCGAAGTCGGTGAACTGGCGCTCGGTGACGAGCTCGGTGCCCTGAACCTTGGCGATGGCGTGGAGGGTGCCGTCTTTCACTTCCCAGCCGCCGGCGGGTTTGCCCGCGTAGGGACGCCAGCCGTTGAGGGTTTTGCCGTCGAAGAGGAGCGTCCAACCAGCGGATTTTTCGGCGGAGGTGAGCGCGTTGTCGGCGGCGGGGAGGGCCGGGGCGATGCAGGCGAATGCGATGAGGGAGAGAAGGTGGCGAGGGGACATGGTGGGTGGGTTGAGGGGAGAGGAGCAGGGAAAGACGAACGCGGCGGGGCGTGGTTGTGGAGAATATAGTTTAGCGCGGGCTCTTCAGCGCGTGGTCTACGGGAAGGTCTTCGCCGGACCAGATTTTTTCCCAAGTGGTCTTGGCGGCGGGGGCGGACCAGAACGGATCACTTGCGGGGAGACCGAGTGGCGGGAACGCGACGCTGCACAGGTAGAGGCTGCCGGTGGAAATATAGGTCTCGCCGAGGCCGGGCTGTGAACCGGAAACGCCGATACGTAGCCAGCCGGCGGCGTCGAAAGTGCCGGGCGCTTCGAGGGTGCGGCGGATGACGGCGGTGAGCGCGACGCAGGTCTGCGCGGGTGAAACATCAGCAGGCAGGGCGTGGCGGAGAGCGGCGAGGGCGAGGCCTTGGAAGGCACCGCAGCGATAGGCGACGGAGCGACCGATGACGGGGTAGGTGCCGTCGGGCGCGATGAGGCGCTCCTGGATGGCTGCGAAGCGGGTGAGACGTTCGCGGGACTTGTCGCTGAAGGTTTTTAGCTCGGGAGTTTCTTCGCCGACGACGTCGAGCGCCTCGACGAGCATGGGCTGGATGACGAAGGCGTTGTAGTAGTCCCAGTGAAAATCGGGGCCGTCCCCATACATGCCGTCGCCGACATACCACGCAGCGTGCTTGGTGATGCCTTCGAAGAGGCGGGCGTCGTCGCGGCCGGCGCCGGCGCGGTGGAGGAAAATTTCGACGGTGGTGGCGAAGAGCTTCCAGTTGTTCTCGCCGGCGGGGATGGGGCGCGAGGATTTGAGCGCGGCGATGACGTTTTGCTGGACGCGCGGATCGAGTTTTTTCCAGAGTTCGTTGGGCGCGCGGAGCATGGCCTGCGCGAGGAAGGCGGCGTCCACGAGCGGTTGGCGGCCTTTGGAGAAGTTGAGGAAATCAGGCGACGCAGGGTCGGTGGCGGCGTCGATGGCGGAGCGAGCGAGGGCGGCGAGGCGGGCGCGCTCGGTGCCTTCGGGCGTGGCATCGGCGGGGAGTTCGAGCCACGGCGCGAGGCCGGCGAGGAGACGGCCGAGGGCTTCGAGGTGCGTGTAGTCGGGGCGGTCTTTTACGCGCGGCGCGGACTCGATGGGCATAGTGGCCTTGAGGCGGCGCTGCGAAAGTGCGGTGAGCACGGGATCGGCGAGGCGCGTGGCAAGCGTGCACCAGAGGGCGCGACTCTCGGTCGGCGATTCGGGCGCGGCGGAAGCTTGAAGCAAGGTGGCTACCAAAAGCGTGCCGGTAAAAAAGATTTTGCGGAAGGGCTCACGAGATTTCATGGGGTAGAAAGCGAAGGCGGATTTAATAGGAGAGAGAACGCGAGAGGCCGAGTTGCAGGCCGCGCAGTTCGGCGAGTCCGCGCAGGCGGCCGATCAGCGAGTAGCCCGGGCAGGCGGGAGGTGGCTTCGCGAGATCGTCGAGCATCGTGTGGCCGTGATCGGGGCGGAGGGTGAGTTGCCAGTCGGCGCGGGCGGAGGTGCGACGGGAGGCTTGTTCGGAGAGGAGCGCGTGGACGACGGCGGGCATGTCCATGGACCCTTCGAGATGGTTGGCTTCGTAGAAGACGCCGTCGGTGGTGTGTTGCACGCTGCGGAGGTGAACGGCGTGAATGCGCGGGCCGAGGCGGCGGACGATCCCGGGGAGATCGTTGTCGAGGCGGGCGCCGAGGGAGCCGGTGCAGTAGCACAGGCCGTTGGCGGGCGTATCGACGAGATCGAGCACAGCGCGGAGATCGGCCTCGGTGGATACGATACGCGGGAGACCGAGCACGGGAAATGGCGGGTCGTCGGGATGGATCGCGAGGCGCACTCCCTCGGCTTCGGCGGTGGGCGTGACGGCGGCGAGGAAGAGGCGGAGATTCTCGCGGAGGCGGGCGGCGTCGATGGCGGCGTAGCGCGCGAGCATCGTGCGCAGACCGTCGAGCGAGAGGCCGAGGCGGACACCGGGGAAAAGATCGAGCGTTTGCTGGACGAGGGCGTCGCGGCCGGTGGCGGCGAGGGCATCCCAGTAAATTTTCGCGGCGGCACGGACGGCGGGCGCGTGGCCTGCTTCGGCGCCGGGGCGGGCGAGGGCGAAGAGATCGAAGGCGGCGAATTTCGCGGGATCGTAGAGCAGAGCTTCCGTGCCGTCGGGCAGACGGTGACGCAGATCGGTGCGCACCCAGTCGAGCACGGGCATGAAATTATAAACGACGACGTCGATGCCGGCGGCGCCGAGGCGCTGCAGGGTGAGGCGATAGTTCTCGAGGTGGCGCTCGAAGTCACCGGTGCGGGTTTTGATCGCTTCGGAAACGGGGACGGATTCGACGACGCTCCAGGTGAGGCCGGCGGCAGCGATCCCGTCGCGACGCGAGGCGATGAGCTCAGCCGGCCAGGCTTCGCCGTAGGGAATCTCATGGAGCGAGGTAAAGACGGCGGTCGCGCCGGTCTGGCGGATGGCGGCGAGCGTAACGCTGTCGCCGGGGCCAAACCAGCGCATGGCTTCGTGCATGAGGTTGTTCATAGTTCGAAGGGAGAGTGTTTTTAGGAGGGATGCGAGTGCGAGGGGGCGAGCAGCGCGGTGCGGTCGCGTCCGGCGCCGGGGGCGGACGCACCCTCGGTCCAATGGCTGCGGATGAGCTGCAGTCTGGGTTGGGTGGTGGGTCCGGTTTCCCAGCGGTTGAGTTTTTCCACGAGCATGTCGATGCCACCGGCGCCCACGTTGCCTTCGTCCTGTTTGATGCCGGCCACCTTGCCGTCGGTCTGATGCACAGAAAGTGAAACCAAGCCGACATGAGGGGGCGCGCATCCTATGCGGGTTTGGTCGCGAAGCGCGAAAATCACCGCGTCCACCTGGTGCCGTGCGATCCAGCCGTTGAGCCGGGCCGGGATCTCGTCGCGGGTTTCCGGCATGAGAGCGGGGATGCGGAGGCGGTGCGCGACTTGTTGCTGGGCGACCAGGTAACCGGACCACCAGCGGTGCTCGAGACGCCGGCTGACGCTGGCGGTGAGCGAAAGGCCGATGCGCCGGTAGCCGAGGGCCTGACATTTCTCGAAAGCGAGCTTGGCCGCGTAGAAATGGTCATCGGCGATGCGATCAATCTGAGGATTGCTGATGCTGGTCCCCAGGCCGACTACGGCAAAATCTGTGAAATCGAAATTGATCGAGGTTTGCTGCCCGGTCAGTGGCGCGACGAGCACGCCGTGGATGCCCCGTGCTCGTAGCAGCTCCGACAAACGCTCCGGTCGCATCGCGGGTGCGCTGAGGGAGAACTCGTCGAGACTGTAACCCCTCTCGAGCGCCCGGGCTGCGGCTGCGGCGAAAAAGCTCCGGTGCGTGACGGCATCGCGCCATCGATCTCGCGGCAAATCGGAGGTCAGAAAGGCGAGCGACGATTGGACTGTTGCGACTTTGCGCGGCGAACGACGAAGCCGCATCAGGGCCGCGACGAGGGGATTTTTCCGGTAGCCGAGATGGGTGGCCGCCGCCTGCACCCGCGCGCGGGTCGCGGCGGGGATACTGGGGTGTCGTTGCAGGGCCAATGATACGGCCGAACGCGAAACCCCCGCGCGCTCTGCGACCTCGCGCATTGAAACGGTGTCTGGTCGGACCTTCGACACAGCTTTCGTCGTTTTCTTGGGTTTCATCAGAATGTCGGTGAGCGGAGGGTTATCGGCCCTTTAGGACAACGGCGATGGGAGGTTAGGTTAATGATATGAGCAAACCCGCCGTCTCGGTGGGTTATCGAGGGAAAAATGAGCAAAAACGCGACTTTACTCAACGATGCCAGTGCCAGGACCTTTGCAAATCCCGGTGGTCGCCGTGTGACTCCCTCTCGACCCCATCCCGGTCACGCCAGCCAGCGACCGCAGCCTTGCCGGGCCTGTGGCTGTCCAGCGCCACCTTCACCACCATGCAATCCCTTCGTTTAGTCCCCCTTATTGTCGGTCTTCTGTGTTCGGCTCAGGCCTTGCGCGCGGCGACGGCAGCCAAACCCAACATCGTTTTCATCTTGGCCGACGACTACGGGGTGGGCGAGGTCAGCGCCTACGGAGCCGACAACTACAAGACGCCCAATATCGATGCACTCGCCCGAGGAGGCACGCGCTACACGCACGCGTATACGCCTTCCCTTTGCGGACCGTCGCGGGCGACCATTCTCACGGGGCGCTATCTTTTCCGCACGGGAGCTACCAACCAGGATGCCACCGGCCGCTTTACGCCGGCAGCAGAGACCATGATGCCAACGATCCTGAAGGCGGCGGGCTACGCGACCGCGGCGATCGGGAAGTGGGGCCAGCTTCCGCTCGGGCCGGCGGAATTCGGTTTCGATGAATATTTGAAATTTAAAGGCAGCGGCGTGTATTGGAACACTCAGGACAAAGGGAAGGAATATGAAGTTAACGGCCGGATAGTGCCCCTGCACAACAAAGAGTATCTGCCCGACGTGATACACCGGATGGCGGTCGAATTCATCTCTAAGAATCACGACCGACCGTTCTACCTCTATTACTCGCTCTCCCACGTCCACACCGAGATCCTTCCCACCCCGGACAGCCCCACCGACAGCAAGGACGTTTACGGCGACAACGTCTCCTACATGGACAAGTTGGTCGGCAAACTGATCGCCGAATTGGACCATCAACATCTCCGCGAGAAGACGCTGATTGTGTTCTTTGGCGACAACGGCACGGCGAACGGTCGCGCGGATCGGGCACAGATCGGCGGACGCAGGCTCGACGGAGCGAAAGGCTCGATGCTTGAGGGCGGTAGCTTGGAGCCATTGATCGTCAACTGGCCCGGGATCACGCCGGCGGGGAAGGTGCGAGCCGACATGGTCGATTCATCGGACTTTGTGCCGACGTTCGCGGAGATTGCCGGGGCCGAGCTTCCGGAGAGGAAAGCCATTGATGGGCGTAGTTTCGCGGCGTCTATCCGCGGCGAAGCCAGCCAAGCCCGCGAGTGGGTGTATCTCCAACTCGCGAAGCAATGGTATGTCCGCAATGCCGGTTGGAAACTCACGCAATCGGGTGACCTGTTTGACATGTCTGATGCCCCGTTTGCGGAGAAGCCGGTGCCGAAGGATACCCGGAGCCCTGCCGCACTGTCGGCCAGGAAAACCCTCCAAACTGCGCTCGACCAGCTCAACCCCGCCGGAGGGTTTATTGACGACGGCGACGGCACCGGCCGCCATGCCGGGAAAACTGAAAAGAAAAATAAGCAAAAGCCTTAGCTGCCCGCCGGCCGCACCTCACTTTTACGAACCGCACTCCTGAACCCACCACCAACACCATGCCCCTCCGCCTCGTCCGCTCCTCGACTGTTTTCGGCCTGCTTCTCGCCGTTTCATCCCTGCCTGCGCAAACGCCGGATTCGCCGCCCAAATCGGAAACGATCGAATTGTCGCCCTTCGAAGTTACGACCAATGCCGTGAACGGCTACGTCGCTTCGGAGACCATGACCGGAAGCCGGGTGAAGACCCAGATCGTTGATCTGCCTTACTCCGTGAATGTCATGACCAATGAATTCTTGGAGGACTTCGGCATCTTTGAACTCTCTGATAATCTTACCTAAATCAGCGGTTTCACCGGCCTCGATGTCGGCGGGAATTTCATTCTGCGCGGCTTCACCTCGTCGAACCAACTTCGCGACGGATTCTTTCGGCTCGGCCGTTACGGCTCGAGCAACATTGATCGCATCGAGGTCATCAAGGGTTCGAGCGCGGCGATTTACGGCCGCACGTCTCCCGGTGGCATGATCAACCTGATCTCCAAGCAGCCGAAGGCTGCGGCCTACCAAAAATTCTCCGTGAACGTAGGCGATTTCGACACGCGGCGTTACACGCTCGAGGCATCGGGCCCGCTGTTTCAGCAACAACTCGGTCGGACCAATTACATCCTGACGTTGGGCACTTTTGACCGAGGTTACGATGACCCCTACGCCAAGACCAAGAACAAGGAATACTACGCGGCGGCCGATCACGTGTTCGCCAACGGCTCGAAGCTCTTTTTGTCGCTCGAATATTTCACCCAGGACCGCAAATCGCCGATCTCGTCCGCCCCGCTGGTCATTGATCAGAAAGGCACCGCCACCACCGCCGACGACGTTGCCGTTGGCTACGCGCTCAATCTCGGGAAAGTGAATGCCTACGGTCCCAACAGTCAGTTGAACCGCGGCAACACGTCGGTCACCGGTATCTATGAATTGAAGATGAACGAGATTTTCAGCGCCCGCGTCTCCGGCAATGTTTACGCCGCACGCCGCGACGACTATAACCAGAACACCGGGTGGGGCACGATTAGCATCAATCCCTCGACGGGCGCGGCGCCATTTTCCCTGCGCGGCACGACGCCCAACTGGGGCCGTATCGACGAGGACGGCGGTGCGTTTCAAGGCGACGTGCTGGCGCACTATTGGACCAACGACCACAAGATCGAGCACCGCACTCTGGCCACGCTCGACGTGAACGTTTACCACCGCTGGGACCCGACCCTGAGCTACGGCGCCGCGACCAACCCCG
>JANXLP010000620.1 GCA_025355125.1 Opitutaceae bacterium
GATCACGCTCGTCCAGAGGGAGGACTGAAACCAGCCGCGATGCTGGTCGCTGCCCTCGAGGTAAAGATCGGCGGGCCACGAGGTGCCACCCTGACCGCGCCGGAGCACAGCGGCGTGGGAGGAGCCGGAGTCGATCCACACGTCGAGGGTGTCGCGGCCGGCGGTGAGAGCGGAGGCGGCAGGCCAGCCGACGGGGAGCGTCACGCCGTCGAGGATCTCGGCGGGGGCGGCGTCATACCAGAAGTTGGTGCCCTTGGTGGCGATCTTGTCGCCAACGGCGCGGATGACGGAGGCATCGATGTAGGCGTTTTTGTCGGCGTCGTAGAAGGCGATGATGGGCACGCCCCAGGAGCGCTGGCGGCTGATGCACCAGTCGGGACGGGATTCGACGGCACCGGTGATGCGGGCTTGGCCCCAGGTGGGAACCCATTGAACGCCGGGGATGGAGGCGAGGGCGGTGGTGCGAGGGGACGCGGGCGAAGAGGCTGACGTGCGATCAAGGCCGACGAACCACTGGTCCACGGCGCGGAAGATGATCGGGGTCTTGGAGCGCCAGCAGTGCGGGTAGCTGTGCGGATACTTGGCCTTGGCGAGGAGTGCGACGCTGCCGGTGACCGGATCGGGCGTGGCGAGTTTCTTCAGAACCGCGAGATTGGCGGGCGACGGTTTTTTAGCAGCGAGGTCTTCGACGGTTTCGAGTGTCGTGATGCCAACGAGGTCCGCGGGGACTTTGCCATCATCGAGATAACGGCCGTCGTCACCGACGGGGCAGTAGATATCGAGTTTGTATTTGAGGCCGGTAAGATAGTCCTCGGCGCCGTGGCCGGGGGCAGTGTGAACGGCGCCGGTGCCGCTGTCGGTCGTGACGTAGTCGGCGAGAACGATGGGCGAACCGCGGTCGATGAACGGATGGCGGGTGACGAGGCCTTCGAGGGTGGCGCCTTTGTGCGTCGAGACGACGGTGGGCGCGGCTTCAATTTTCGCGGAGGCGAGGACGGAGCCGAGCAGGGCTTGCGCGACGATGATGCGTTCCGCGCCGATGTCGGCGACGACGTAGTCCACGTCCGGGTGCAGCGCGATCGCGAGGTTGGCGGGGATCGTCCACGGCGTGGTCGTCCAGATGACGACGTAGAGCGGCTTGTCGGTGGGGAGATTGAACTTCGCGGCCTCGGCGGCGGGGACGAGAAACTTCACCCAAATCGCGATGGAGGTGTGGTCCTTGTATTCGATCTCCGCTTCGGCGAGGGCGGTTTCGAAGGGGATGCTCCAGTAAACGGGTTTCTTGCTGCGATAAACGAGGCCCTTTTCGACGAAGGCTGCGAAGGTGCGCAGGATGTCGGCTTCGAAGGCGGGGGCCTTGGTCTTATACTCGTTGGCCCAGTCGGCGACGATGCCGAGGCGCTTGAACTGCGTGGTCTGGGTGGCGATCCACGATTCGGAGAACGCATCGCAGCGGGCCCGGAGTTCGGCGGTGGAAACGGTTTCGTTTTTCTCGCGGATCTCGCGAGCGACTTTCTGCTCGATGGGCAGGCCGTGGCAGTCCCATCCCGGGACGTAGGGCGTGCGGTAGCCGCGGAGGGTTTTGTAGCGAAGAGTGATGTCCTTGAGCGTCTTGTTCAGCGCGGTGCCGATGTGGACGTCGCCATTGGTGAACGGAGGACCGTCGTGGAGGACGAAGGCTTTTTCCGCGGTGGCGCGGCTCTGCTGGAGGCGGGCGTAGAGGCCGATTTTCTCCCAGTGGGCGACTCGACCAGGCTCGCGTTGGGCGAGGCCGGCGCGCATGGGGAAGTCCGTTTTTGGGAGCTGGAGAGTGTCTTTCAGGTCTTGCGCCATGCCGTAGAAAAGTGGCGGAGGCTAGGTCCGCACAAGGGGGAGTCAAGGCGCGTTCCGGGAGAGAAAAACGTGGGTTTTGGCACAGGGTCTGCAAAGCTCGGTTCGATGAAAAATTGGATGCGAAAACTGGCGGTGATGCTGACCTGCGCGAGCGGGCTCGGGGCGGCGGAAAAGCCGATGGCGGTCAAAGTCGTCGTGGTGACGACTTTCGAGATCGGGGCGGACGCGGGCGACAAGCCGGGGGAGTTCCAATACTGGGTCGAGCGGGAAAAACTGGACCAGAAAATCATCGTGCCGGGCGTGACGCATCCCGTGCTGACGAACGGTAAGGGTGTGCTGGGCGTGGTGTCGGGCACGACGGTGCGATCTGCGAATCAGATCATGGCGCTGGTGCTCGATCCGCGGTTTGATTTTTCGAAGACGTATTGGCTCGTGAACGGCATCGCGGGGGTCGATCCGGCGGATGCGTCGCTCGGCAGCGCGGCGTGGGCGCGGTTCGTGATCGACGGCGACATCGCGTATGAAATCGACAGCCGCGAGGCGGCGAAGGACTGGCCGTATGCGATCATTCCCATCGGGGCGAAGAAGCCGAATGAGATCCCGAAAAATGAAGGTTGGGAGCCGGAGACGATGATTTACGAGCTGAACCCGGCGCTGCTGGCGCGGGCGTTTGCACTGACGAAGGACGTGGCGCTGGTGGACACACCGGACATGCAGGCCTACCGCGCGACCTACGAGGGATTCCCGAATGCGATGAAGCCGCCGTTTGTGCTCATCGGGGACAGCTTTGGCTCGTGCCGGTATTGGCATGGCGCGGCGATGACGCTGTGGGCGAACGATTGGACGAAACTTTGGACGAAGGGCGCGGGGAATTTCGTGATGAGCAATATGGAGGATCAGGGCATCGCCACGGCGCTCACGTTGCTCACTAAAATGGGTAAGGCGGATTTCCAGCGCGTGCTGTTTTTGCGCACTGGCAGCAACTACTGCACGCCCGCGCCAAAGCAGGGCTTGGTGCAGAGTATGCAGGCGGAATATGCGGGCATGGTGCCTTCAATCGAGTCGGCCTATCGCGTGGGGAGTGTCGTGGTGCACGACATCCTCGCGAAGTGGGAGACGGATTACGCGAACGGGGTGAAGTGAGGCCTACGGAAGTGGGCGAGATGGAGGGTCGCCGGGCGATGGGCGTGCGCGTGGAGGGCGGGTCGGAGACCCCGCCCTACTTCCAGGTCGTGACGGTCTCGACGAGGGTTTCCATGCACTCGATTTTCGCGCGCGGGGTGATGCCGTGGCCTAGATTGAAGATGTGGCCGGTGGTGCCGCGCATCGATTCGAGCAGGCGGGTGGTTTCGTGGCGGACGATGTCGGGCGTCGTGTTGAGGAGGATCGGGTCGAGATTACCCTGCACGGCGACGTTGGCGGGGAGGGTGCGGCGAACGACGGAGAGGTCGCAGGTCCAATCGACGCTGAGCACACGCGCGCCGGTGAAGGCTTGGTCGGTGAGGTGTGACGCGGTGCCCTTCGCGTAAAGGATGATGGGGAAATCAGCAGGGAGGGCGGCGATGATCTGGCGGATCCATTTCAGCGACGCGGCTTCGTAGTCGGGGCCGGCGATGAGGCCGCCCCAGCTGTCGAAGATCTGGATCGCATCGGCGCCGGCGCGGATCTGCATTTTGAAATACACGATGATCGCGGCGGTGAGTTTTTCGAGGAGGGCGTCGAACGTGGCGCGCTCGGTGTAGAAGAGGGTTTTGATGCGCTCGAATTCATCGGAGCTGCCGCCCTCGACCATGTAGGTGGCGAGCGTCCACGGGGAGCCGCCGAAACCGAGGAGGGCTTTTTGGCCGGCGAGTTCGGTTTTCAGGATCGCGAGCGTGTCGGCGACGTAGGAAAGTTTTTCGAGGACGGCGTCGGCGGGCGCGAGTGCGTCCACTTGGGCGCGGGTTTCCAAACGATAGGCCATCTCGATGCCTCCCGTGTCGCGGAAGGCGTAGGGCTGGCCGAGGGCTTCCGGGATGACGAGGATGTCGGAGAAGAGGATGGCGGCGTCGAGGCCGGCGAAGCGGCGGAGGGGTTGAAGGGTGACCTCGGTGGCGAGCGCCGGAGTTTTCACCATCGTGAGGAAAGATGACTGGGCCTTGAGCGCGCGGTATTCGGGTAGGTAGCGGCCGGCTTGGCGCATCACCCAAAGTGGCGGGCGGTCGAGTGGTTGGCAGGCGCAGGCGGCGAGGAAGCGTTCGCGGGAAGTCATCGGCGGAAAGTAGTGAGTAGCGAGTAGCGGGTAGCGAGCATCGGTCAAAGATTCGCCCAGTCGCGGGGTTTTAGGAAGACCTCGTGGAGGCGGGCTTCGGGGGTGCCGGGCGCGGGTGTGTGGGCGTAGTCCCAGCGCACGAGGGGCGGGAGCGACATGAGGATGCTTTCGGTGCGTCCGCCGCTTTGGAGGCCGAAGAGTGTGCCGCGATCCCAGACGAGATTGAACTCCACGTAGCGGCCGCGGCGGTAGAGTTGCCACTGGCGTTGGGCGTCGGTGGAGGGGGTGGCTTTGCGGCGGGCGACGATGGGGATAT
>JANXLP010000622.1 GCA_025355125.1 Opitutaceae bacterium
CGTGGCCGAATTTCTTGAGGAGGCGCTCGCCGTAGGTGCGGCGGTAGGACCAGATATCGCAGACGGCCTTGAAGCGGATGTCGGGAATTTTGAGCGCAGCGTTGAGGAGGACGCTGCCCTGTTCGCCGCAGCCGATGAGGGCGACGTTGAGTTGGCGGGAGCCGCCGGTGCCGGAGGAGTCGGCGCCGCGGGCGATGTAGGGAGCGGCGGCGATGAAGGCGCCGAGCTTGGCGCTCGTGCTCAGGAAATCGCGGCGGCTGAGAGGGGTGGAAAAAGGTGCGGACATGGCGGGCGGTGCGGGGGCGTTGGGCCGGGCCGGGTTAGTCGCGCCAGAGGGCGAAACGGTTGTGCTGCACAAGCACGAGGGCGCCGGCGACGAGGGCGACGTGCATGCCGAGCCAGGCGACGCCGTCGCTCTCCTGCACGGCCATGAGACCGAAGGAGAGGGCGACATAGGTGAGGCCCATGAGGAAGAGGCTGCAGCGGCTCTTGATACCGAGGAGGATGGCGACGCCGAGCGTGATGAGCGCGTAGCCGATGCTGAAGGCGAAGAGTTTGGTCGCCCAGAGCGGCATGAAGGACGCACCGGTGATGCCGGTCGCGAGGCGCTTCATGTTTTCATAGTAGGCGGCGAAGGAGTAGGAGCCTTTGCTCTCAAATTTTTCGAGGCCGGCAAGGACCGCCCGCAAGCCGAGCCAGAGGCGCAGAATGAGAAAGGCGTAGGTGTATTCGCAGCGGGTGGCAGGGGCGGAGGACGAGGTTTCGCTCATGAGGGTGGGTTTAGGGAGGGGGGAAATGGGGCTAATGGGTGGCGCGGGCGATCCGACAGGGTTAGGAAAGACGAACAGAGGAGGCGATTCGTAGCGTTTTATTTCGGGAGAGGTCGAGCCCGCGTTTCGGTTAGGGTAAAAAAAGCGAGCGCTTCATCTTATGAGTCTTATGAGATAAATCCAACGGGAACCGCGCGGTTCAGCCCGACGCGGGTGGTTGGTTGGCGCGCACAAAAAAGGCGGGGACTGGTATATCCCCGCCGTCATTGAAAAACAGAAGTTATCTTGCGATCAGCTCGCGACCGCGGTGCTGAGCCTCACCTTAGTAGAAGCATCCTGAGTGCGGGTCCACGCTTGGCCGACTTTGTCCTTTTGGTCGTTCCAAACCTGGGGCTTGGCCTTGCGGATTTCCTCGCCGGCCGCCTTGAGGTCGGCGCGGGCCATCACCATTTCCTTCATCGCCTGATCCCAATCGCGCGTATCGGTGGCGGGGTCCATGGCGGCGCGCCTGGCTTCGAGCTCGGCGATCTGAACATCGACTTTGGCTTCGACGGCCTTGAGACCGGAGAAGAAGGTGGCCCGCTGATCAAAGGAGTATTCGCGGATGTCGGCCCATTGGGCGGTGGGGAACTCCGGCGCGGGCGGAACGACGGGACCGGGAGGTGCGGGCGGTGGCTCAGCAGGAGCGGGTGCGGCGGGTTTTTCGTTCTGGGCAAGAGCCGATGAGGCGGAAGCAGCGAGAGCGAGGATTGCGGCAAGAAGGTGAAGGCGGGAAATCGATTTCATAAGTGGGCGCGTGGAGGCTGACGTTGAGTGCCGGGTTTGGACGTGCGGCGATGGACCTGTTTTCGGTCCATTGGTTCGAGGGATTCTGCGCGGACACTTGAAACAGCAATGAGACGTGAAGCGTGTCGCCGACCAAGGGTGCAGGAGCCATCGGGAACCGAAGATTCTCTGCCGAAACAGGCCCTGCCGGCAAAGGGGTGCGAACTTAGCGGCTGGTTCGGGCGTTAAGAAGAACCGCCGGCGAGATCGGAGTCGCCGCTGTGGGTCATGGCGCGCGGATCGAGGGCCCGGTCGAGAGTGGCGGTGTCGAGGAGGCCGCGGACGAGGACGATCTCGCGCAGGGATTTTCCGGTGGCGAGGGCTTCCTTGGCCACGCTGGCGGAGACGTCGTAGCCGAGGTGCGGATTAAGTGCCGTCACGAGCATGAGGGAGCGCTCCATCAATTCGCGGCAGCGGTCTGCGTCGGCTTCGAGACCCACGACGCATTTTTCGGTGAACGCGCGCGCGCCGTTGGCGAGGCAGTGGATCGATTCGTGGAGACTGTAGGCCATGAGCGGCAAGGTGACGTTGAGTTCCAGATGTCCGTCGCGGCCGCAGGCGGTGACGGTATGCGTAAGACCGTGAACGTAGAGGCCGACCTGCACGAGCATCTCGCTCATCACGGGATTCACTTTACCGGGCATGATGGAAGAGCCGGGCTGAGTCGCGGGCAGGCGGAGCTCCGCGAAACCGGCGCGCGGGCCGGAGCCGAGGAGGCGAATGTCGTTGGCGATTTTGGTGAGGCTGACGGCGACGGCGGCGAGCTGGCCGGCGACTTCCACGCAATCGTCACGCGCACTCTGGGCCTCGAAATGATTGCGCGCCTCGCGAAATTTTAGGCCGGTTTCTTCGCTGAGAAGGGCGCACACGCGTGCGGAGAATTCGGGGTGCGTGTTGAGGCCGGTGCCGACGGCGGTGCCGCCGATGGCGAGTTCGCCGAGGACTTCGATGGCGCGCTGGACGCGCTCGCCGGCTTTGCGGGCTTGCATCGCATAGCCGGAAAATTCCTGGCCGAGGGTGAGGGGTGTCGCATCCATGAGATGCGTGCGGCCGATTTTAACGATGTCGGAGAATTCGGTGGATTTGTTTTCGAGGGCGTCGGCCAGCGCGGCGAGGGCGGGCGCGAGCTTGTTGTGGAGGGCGAGCGCGACGCTGACGTGGAGCGCGGTGGGGATGACGTCGTTGGAGGACTGGCCGAGATTCACGTCGTCGTTGGCGTGGAGCTTCGGGCCGGCGGCGCCGGCGATTTGAGCGGCGCGCTGGACGATGACCTCGTTGGCATTGGTGTTGGTCGAGGTGCCCGAGCCGGTTTGAAAAACATCGACGGGGAACTGGTGCGCATGTTTGCCGTCGGCGATTTCGCGTGCGGCGAGCTGGATGAGGCGACTTTTATCGGCGGGGAGTTTGCGGAGGGCCTCGTTGGCGCGGGCAGCGGCGATTTTTACGAGGGCTAGGCCGTGGATAAAAAGCGCGGGAAGTGGGTGTCCGCTGATGGGGAAATTGAGGACCGCGCGTTGCGTGGAAGCGCCCCAGAGAGCGTCGTCGGAGACCTGCATTTCGCCCATGGAGTCTTTGGTCGTGCGCATGAGGTTAACGTGAACGATGACGGCCGATAAGCAATCGGTCCGGAGTTTGGTCACGCGCGTCTGCGGTGAGAAAATGGAGAGGAAAATGAAATGACCGCACTCTTTCAGGAGGCGCTTTCTCCCGGCAGGCTGCGTAGTCGATGGGGCCGAGATTACTCTGCCGAGGGCGTCTTTTTAAAGTTCAACGAGTGCAGAGTGCAAAGTTTTACCCCCGTTTGGCGCCCTGACTTTTGGCGCCCCGCCACCCGAGACTTTCCGTATCAGCTGCAGTTTTTAACCGCCCTGATTGGCGGGAAGGACGATGATCTGATCGACGTCGATATCGGTGGGCTTGAAAAGGTGCTTGTCTACCCCGCCGCGAATCTCGACGCGGTTTTTTTCGTTGATTGGCTGCTTTGGAAAGTCGTCGTGGTCGATCTCGACCCCTATTTCGGCCGTGCCGTTGGAGAAAATATTTTTCTCCCTGCCGATTCTACGAAGGATATAGCCCAGCAAGCCGACCATTGGTCATCGACGGGAGCTTTGAGGATTTCCCGGACGGACGCGCCGGTGGCCTTGGTTTCGGACGGGCTGACGTATTGGGCGGACGCGAAAGAAGCGGAAACGAGGGCGGTGGCGCCCCATGGGATCAGCGGTCGTCGAGGGCGCTGGTTTTTAGGAAGAGGGCGAACTCGTTGCGCTGGTCGGCGACTTCGTTGTGGGCGAGGTCGGTGTGGATGAAGACGAATTGATTTTTGCGGAGTGCGTCGGCGGTGAGGGCGGTTTCCCCAACCGCGAGATACGGCGTGCCGCGGGCGGTGAGGCGGACCTGGAGTTTTTCGGATTCCTCCCTCGTGCCGCCGTGGTCGGTGTAGATGTTGAGCAGGCGGCCGTGGGTGCGGTCGGCCCAAGCGAGGAAGGAATCGGTGCGGCCGTAGAGGGCGTCGAAGAGCCAGACTTCGTCGGCGTTTTTCGGGAGCCCGCCGTGATCGAGGATGCCGGCGATGACGCGGTAGCCGCCGCTGTGACCGGAGAGGATGATGCGGCCGATAGAGAAGTCTTTGGTTTTGAAATCGGCGCGGGCGCGGAGCGTGGCGACGACCTCGGCCATGAAGCGTTTAAAACCGTCGGGGTCCTGGAGTTTACCGCCGAAGGAATCGGGGGCGTTGTGCGGACCCTCGGGGATGACGAGGATGGCGTTCTTGCCGCTGGCGACGAGTTGCTCGACGAGGTGAAAGGTGGTGAGCGTGCCGGCGACGGTGTTGGTCCAACCATGGAAATGGATGACGACGTCGAGGGAGCCGGTCTCGCGAAAGCCGCGCGGAATGAAGAGCGCGACGGTGTTGTCGGAGTAGTGTTCTTTAGCCGGGTAGAGCTTGTTCTGGTAGGTATGGCCGTTGGCACGGTCCGGGTGAGGGAACGGCGCGGAGGCGAACGGTGCGAGGAAGAGGCGGCCATGGGGAGCGAAGGTTTCTTCGAGGTTTGGGGCGGCAGTGGCGAGTGCGGACGCAGCGAGGAGCGAGAGTGCGCTCAGCAGTCTGGGGCGTGTGCTGAAGAGTAGCGGGGATTTCACGGGCGAATTTTTCTAGGTCTCCGGTGTGCCGCGTTTGGCATGCCAAACGCGGATGACTTCGACGGTGTCGTCAGGACGAAGACGGTAAATGATACGGATGGGGTCGTGGATCAGCTCGCGCACATCGTCGCGGCCCAGCTCGAGAACGACGCGACCGGACCGAGGGGAAATGCCGGCCTGCTCGGCGCGGTCTAGGAGCGCATTGCCGAAATTGACTGCGCGCCCCGGAGCATCGTGCGCGATCTCCTGCACGATGTTGTGAAGGTCGCTCCGGGCTCTCGGCGCGATGATTACCTTTTGACCCATGTCTGGAGTTCTTCACGGACCTGGTCGATAGGGATGCCCTCGCCGCGATCCAACTCCGCCATGCCTTCGCGGACCGCCGCGATGAACTCGATCTCGCGGGCGACGTCGTGAAGCGATACGTCGCCGGGCAGTTGGCTCAAAATGGCCTGGACGGCTTCACGTGTGCTCATGGCGGAAGCTACGGTGATGTGACGTTGGTTCAAGCCTACGCATCTCAAACTCAGGCCGACGGTATTTCCACTTTCTTCGAACAAAGGTCGGTCGAAGGTTCATGCGGGCTTTTGTTGCCGATCAAGAGCTAAGCCCTTTGCACCTTTGGCGGCGCCTACGGGCTCAGGCGCGGAATTCGGCGGCGACGAGGCAAACGTCGTCGCCGAAGGGGGTGCCGGCAAACGTCGCGGCGTCGGTGACGAGGTCTTCGACCCAGGCGGCGAGCGGGGTGGGGGCGTGGTTGGTCAGCGAAGTTGCCATCCGCGCGTCGCCGAATTCTTCGCCGTTGGCGGAGGCGGCTTCGGATATCCCGTCGGTGAAGAGCAGCACGCGATCACCGGCGGCGATGGGCGTTTCGACGGCGACGTAGGTGAAGTCGTCGAGGAGGCCGAGGGCGGGGCCGGCTTCGGCCTCGGTGCAGGGAATCGTCCGCAGCTCGGCGGTGGCGGCGTGCCAGTGGAGCGGGGTCGGATGGCCGGCTTGGGCATAGCGGAGCCGGCCGGACTCGAGGTCGATGACGAGGTAGGCGGCGGTGACGAAGATGAGGCCGCCGGCACGGCGCAGCATTTTCGTGAGATCGTGGTTGAGGCGGGTGAGAAACGCGGCGGGGTCAGCGGCCAGCGGATGAAACTGCTCCACCATCGCTCGGATCGTCGCGGTGATCAGCGCCGAGCGCACGCCGTGGCCCATGACATCGCACACGAGCAGGCCGACGACGTGGTCCGAGACAGGAAACGTATCGAAGAAGTCGCCGCTCATGCCGCCGGAGGGTCGGTAGATGTGGGCGAACTCGACCGTGCGGTCCCCGAAAGTGAAACCGGCGCGGCCTTGCGGCAGGAGCGCAAACTGCACCTCGCGGGCCATTCGCAGATCGTCCTCCATCTCGCGATTTTTGCCGGCGAGCTCGACGCGCGCGGCTTCCACCTGTTCGAGGTTCCGGAGGAGAAACTCGGTCTGCAGGCGGACGAGGGTGTGCATCGGGATGAGGCCGACGACACGGCGGTCGGGGCCGATCAGGACCACGTCGTCGTAGAATTCGCGTTGGCCGCGGGTGGCGGTGCTTTTGAAGAGATCGGTGATCGAGGTGTCGCTGCCCGCGATGAGGGGTGCGGCCAGGAGGAATTCGCGGATGGGGCGCTTGGCGTTGAGCGCGAAACCGAACCGTGAGCCGAGCGAACCGATCAACACGCGCCGGGCGCAAACGCCGACGAGATGGGTGTCGGCGGTGACGGCGAGGAAATCGACATCGAGCTTCGCGAACGCGGCCTGCACGACCTCGACCGTGCTCGCGGCGTCGATCACGTGGCTGTGCCCCACGAGCGACCGCAGGTCGATGGTCGCCGCGGCCGCAGGGAGAATGTCGTCAGCAGGCTCGGACATGTCCGTCACCCTGAAGAACCGCCCGGGCGCGCGCAACAAACGGTTGGGGCGTCACCGCAACGTGACAGCGTCCGAGAGGCATGCCGCCCGCGAATCCTCAAACGGTTGCAAATATTAAGAGTTAAAACCTGACCCTGCTATGGGGAAATGAAGTCAAGCGTGATGCTGAAGGCGTGTTTATTGTTTAGCGGATAAATTGATGCTCGGTTGGGTTGCGCCTGGGGGGGGGGTAGGACGATCTTTTGCAGCGGTTCCTCTCTGAAAGCGGTCCGGAATCTCCGGGGCTCATCCTGCTATCCGCACGTGGCGGGGCCAGCGCACTGTGACTAATACGAGTCGGGAGAGAGGAACGAGTTGGCGCCCACACTTTAGAACGGGCATCAAAGCCCAAGGGTCAGAACGGGCGCCAACCCGCTCCAAAAGGGAAAGGGAAATTTAAGCGATACGGTGGGTTTTTTTGGCGTTACGCCGCGAGGATTTGCGCGGGCGATCCCGGCGCGGGCGAGGGGGCTTTGCCGCGCAGGACGTAGGCGGTGGGCCAGCTCATCTGCAGGCCCAGTTTTTCCGGCGTAGTGCGGCCGGTGCGGACGCGCCACCAATCGACGCTGAACTGCCGGGCCAGCCCGACGCAGAGTTTTTTACGCGTGGCGGAGTCGCCTTTGCGCTTGGCGGTGTCGAGGGCGGCGCGCCGGGATTTGAGCGCGTGGTAATCGGGCTGGAACTGTTGGAGGCGCCAGCTCGCCTCGATCAACAGGTGTCGCACGCGGGGGTTGCCGTGTTTGGTGATGCCGCCGCGCTGGCGGCGTTGGCCGGAGGAATGTTCGCCGGGCACCAGCCCGGTGTAGCTGGCGACCTGCCGGCGGTTTTTGAAGCGGTGCTAGTCGCCGATCTCGCGGTCGAGGGTCTGCGCGGTCAAGGCGCCCAGACCGGTGGGCAGCTCCCGGGCCTGCGCGGATTCGATCACCGCGCCGAGGGCTTCCAGTTCGGTGTGCGCGAGCAGGGCCAGGCGTTGTGTGCTCGCCAGCAGGGCGAACAAGAACGCCGGCAGCTCGGCGTCGAGGGCGGCAAATTTTTTCGCCCGCCACCATTCCTCTGGCAGATCGTGGCCGTAAAACCGGGCACAGCTCAGACCTTGCGCGGCGCAGCGTTTGCGGTGTTCGAGCAACTGCTCGCGTTGACGGGTGAGGCTGCGGGCGCGCTCCTCGGCCTCGGTCGGAATCCGGATGCTCGCGAGCGCCTCGGTGTTGCCGGCGACATACCGGTCCAAGCATGAAACCAGGGCGAGCGCGTCGCGCCGGTCGGTCTTCACCTTCTGGCCGTATTGGTCCCAGTTGCGCGGCCGCACCACGAGGTTTTTGACGCCCAGCCCGACCAGCCGGCGGTGCAGCACGAAGCCAAACGCCCCGGCTTCGTAGCAGCAGTGCACCACCTCGGCCTGCGCCACCTGCTTGGCCACCCACGCTACGAACGCTTCCGGCGCAAACCGCTGCGCGGGCTGCGGTGCGGTGCCGTCGATCTGCCGCACCACCACGTGCTCGCGCCAATGCACGTCCACGCCGAGTTTGATCACTTTGATCACTTGGTGCGGTTTTGCATCAGGGGCCGGCTCCGGGACTGCGGACGCGCATGCGGCGGTAGTAGTCGCAGTTGCGGTGGCGGTGAGGGGCGATGGGCTGGGCTCGGTCGCGGCCGAAGCGGGTGCGCTAGCGATGGTGGGATATTTGGGGATCATGGCACTGGTCAGTTAGCGCCTCCGCCCACTCCTGACCATCCCATGTCACTTTCGTGACTCTCGGAAAACGCGAGGCGGTCGCCCCTGATCGAGTAGTCTGTCAAGAGTCTAGACATGACCCCGTTTGCCGTGCCCCGTTCGACGCCGCAGCCAAATCCAGCCGGCACGCAGTAATAGAACGACCAGGGCGATGAATGCCACGCTCGCTGCAGCACTTTTCCATCTGGTCCATCGACTGGCGCTTTCGACCATGGCATCCGTCATCTTATCGGACCCCGCGCGCAGCAGGACCGCCACGGCCATGTTCTCCAAGTAGTCTAAGGCTGCCGCCAGCACAGCGATGGCTGTTAATACGCGCACTGGCCAGCCCCTGGTCAGCAGACGGAACGCCAGCGCCAATACCACGGCGAGAAGCGCGGGATAGGCGGTGTCTAGTCGTTGCTGCACGTTAAGATAGTAGGCACGGCCATCAGCACCGAGAGCGGTCAAGAGCGCACGTGCCTCCGCCGGCTGGTAGCCCATCGGCTGTAGATCAAAGGCAGCGCGCCCCCCGGCTGCCTGTTGCAGGTGCGGCAGTGACCACAGAATCATGATGAGGTAGACCGCCATCGCTAGCAGCCTGTCGGACTTAGGCCGTTCAAGGCGTTTGTAGCTCGATATTTGATCTTTTTGAAAAATATTTTCGCGAATATCGCACGGTGGATGCCTTAAATTTCTAAGTCCG
>JANXLP010000646.1 GCA_025355125.1 Opitutaceae bacterium
GGAGCGCGTGGAGATGCTGGGCGGCACGGTCACCATCGACTCGGTGATCGGCCGGGGCACGACGGTGTGCGCAGAGCTGCCGTTCAAACGCGGGGGTGCCGCATGAGCTCGGATAAAAAAATCACGGTGATGTTGGCCGAGGACCACGCGGTCGTCCGGCAGGGACTGCGCACGCTGCTTGATGCGGAAGGGCATTTCAAGGTGGTGGGACAGGCGGAGACCGGGCGCGACGCGGTCACGCTCGCCGCCACGCTCCGCCCGGATGTGATCCTCATGGATATTGCCATGCCGGTGCTCAACGGCCTGGAGGCTACGCGGCAGATCTTGGCGGCCAATCCCGCAGCCAAGGTGCTGATCCTCTCGGCCTACAGTGACGACGGCTACATCGAGCGCACGACGGCGGTGGGCGCGGTGGGCTTTTTGGAAAAGCAGAGCTCGGCCGAGATTCTGACGAAGGCAATTCGGGAAGTGGCGGCGGGCAAGAGCTACTTCAGTCCCGCCATCGCCAAGCGCATGGCGGAAACCAAAAAGCGTTCACGCGACCGCGATGGGTTGGCGAAGCCGAGCAGTGTAAAGCTCACGTCGCGCGAGACCGAGGTGCTGCAATTGGTGGCGGAGGGCCAGGCCAACAAGAACGTCGCCGCGACCCTCGGCATCAGCATCAAGACCGTGGAGAAGCACCGGCAGCACGTGATGGACAAGCTCAACATCCACGAGACCGCCGGACTCACCCGCTACGCCATCGCCCACGGCATCACGGAGAGCGGGCTGCAGGTGAAGATCACGTAGGGGGCGCGTTTAAAGAGGTGGGGCGCGACCGCTGGGCGCCTTGGGAAATGCTCCGGTCCCTCCCAAAACCCAGCGGGCCACAGCGGTCTCGCCCCACCTTGCCGAGGCTTTTAAAACGCCCTGTAAGCGCGCGTCCGCGCAGGCGGATTGCTCCCGGGCAGAAAGAGATCAACGCACGCGGGACCAGAGCGTGCGATAGGCCGCGAGGGCTTCGGGTAATCCCGGAGTCCGCGCGTTTAATTCGATTTCCAGATGCGCGCGCAGGGTGGGGTTGGTAAACGTTGCCGGCTCCCACAGCAGCAGGGCGAGGGCGCGGTAAACGCGCTGGCGCGGGTGGCGCCACGGGCTGGGCTGGCTGCGGGGGCGAAGACCGTTGGCCCGGAAATTGAGTAGGAAATTTCGGCTGCGTGATGAGTCGGGGTCCTGATCGGCGGCGTGCAGCGCGTAGGCGCGGGCGGAGGGGAAGCTGCGGCCGAGGCGCTGCGCTTCGAGGTCCAGCCAGGTTTGCCGGGTCAGCTCGGTGAGCTGCGCGTGCAGTTCTTCAAGCGCTGAGTGGGTTGTCTCGGTGGAGGTGGGGTGGAGTTTGAATTCCACGCCGATGGCGTGATGCGCGAGCACGCTCACCAGTCGCGGCGACGGGGAATCGGCGGCCAACTGCGCGAGGCGCCGGTGCCGTTCGCGACAGCTCCAGTGGTAGAGACGGTGGGCGGTGAGGACGGCGTCGCCGCAGGCGAGCTGGGCCTTGGCGATATTGCGGCGCACGAAATCGGCGGCGGCCGGGGTGAAGGGCTCACGGGCGAGCTCGGCGCGGGCGAGCAGCAGGCCGGAGCAGCGGTTCATCAGCAGCCGCGTGGCTTCGGCCGCGGGGATGGTGGTGGCGATGCGGTGGTGATTGCATCCGCGCAGGGGCGGCGTCTCGGCGTGGCTCCAGATGCGGTGTCCGGAGACCAGATCGTAGGAGAACATGCTGACGGGTTGCGCGGCCATTTCGGCCCACGACATGATTTTGAATTCGATCTCCACGTCGGCAAGGTGCGTCAGGATTTCCCCGAGCACTTCGAGCCGACGGTGATAGAGGAATTCGTTAAGATGGCGGTTGCCCCGGATCACGACGTAAAACTCGAGATCGTTATACGGGCGGTCGCCACCGGGGTCGCGCAGGACACCGCCCTCGCCGCGACCGTAGCCGCCGCCCAGCAGCACGGCTTCGAGGCTGGTAGCGGGGATCAGACCGCGGATGCCGCTGAGGACGCGGGCGCACGTCTGCTCCAGGTGGAGTTCGAGCGCGTGGTCGCCGTCCAGCGTGAAGCGTTGCGACGTGGGGGCGGACAGCGAGGGGGCGGCGGGCACGGGCGAGATCACAGGGCGTGGTCCACGCGGTGCATTTGCCAACCGGCGCGGAAACCGTGGAGGCGGCCGAGGCGTTGCTGCCAGCGGATGGCGAGCGTGTCGGGCCATTGGCCGAGGCGGCCGGTGCGCCGGCAGTAGCGCAGATCGGCCCACGCATCGCGCAACCAGCCCGCGAGCACGGTGCGCGGCACGTTGAAATCTTGGAGTTTCCCGGACCACACGTCGGCCAGCGCCCAGGCCTCGCCGAAACTGCGTTTGTAGGCCTGGCGCGGGGTGTAGTTGTGGGAATGCATCACCACGGAATCGGGGCAGTAGGAAATGCGGTAGCCCTGGGCGCGACACCAGCGGGTGTATTCGTCGTCCTCGGAATACTGCATGTTCTCGCGAAACCCGCGCCGGGCCCACACGTCGCGGCGCAGGCCGCTGCTGACCATGCTGAAGAAATGATCCCAGCCGGCGGATTCACGCGGTTCACCGAAGCATCGGGCGTAGTCGTGCGCGAAGGCCGCCGTGCAATCGGGGCGAGGGATCTGGCGGCCAAAGACGGCGGCGACCTGCGGATCATCGAGCGCGGCTACGAGCGGGCCGAGCCAGTCGGCGCTCTGCGGGGTGGCGTCGGCGTTGAGGAAGATCACGCGCTCGCCGCGGGCGAGTTTCATGCCTTGGTTAAGGACGCGGCCGGGCCGGTATTCGTGCGGGAGGATCTGCACGAAATGCGCGGGCGCCGCCTGGCGAATGAGATCCACGGAGCCATCCGATGAGCCGGAGTCGAAAACGATGAGTTCCCAATTCCGGTAGTTCTGCGCCTGCAGGGCCGGGAGGGTGGCGCGCAACGCCCACGCTTCATTGAACGAGCGGAGGACGATGCTGACGAGCGGTGCGGACATTGCGCCCATTCTCTCTCAGCGGCGACGGAGTTAACATGGGGTGATGACCTTCCCGTGGAGACTACAGCTGAGAGCTGAGAGAGGAGGGCGGAGAGACCAATCCTCGGAGCGCGGGTCGCCGCGCGGTAGCGTTGATCTGAAACGTCGCGGCTGGGTGGCTCAGGGGAGGTAAACACCCCCTGAACGGCCGGAAATTTTTCGTGCAATATGACCGCAGTATTTTTTACCGCATGATCCCTTCGCCCGATTCTCCGCCCGTCTCCCTTTCGATCGGCATCATGGCGTGGAACGAGGAGGACGCGATTGTCCCGATGCTGGCTTCGCTGTTTGAGCAGTCCATTTTCGCCCATCTCCTCGCCCGCGGTGAAGCCTGCGAGGTCGTCTGCCTGGCGAACGGCTGCACGGACCGGACGGTGGCGGTGACGCGGGAAATTTTCGCCGGCATGGAGCGGGATCATCCCGCACGGCTCGGGTTGCGTATGCGGGTGGAGGATATTTCCACGCCGGGGCGCAACAACGCCTGGAACCGGTTCGTCCACGAATTCTCCGCCCGTGAGACGCGCCTGATCTGCCTCATGGACGCGGATATTATTTTTAACCGGGCCGACACGCTCGAGCAGGTCGTCGCCGAACTGGAGCGCGATCCACGGCTGGGCGGCGCTTCCGACACGCCGGTGAAAAACATCGCGGTCAAGGCGAGCCCCTCGATGCGAGAGCGCCTCTCGCTGGCGACCTCCGACATGACAGGCACCATCGCGGGCCGGCTCAACGGCATGCTTTACTGCCTGCGCGCGCCCATCGCGCGCAACCTCTACCTGCCGCGCGACGTGCTGGCCAACGACGACGGATTTTTCAAGGCGGCGATCTGCACCGATTTTTTCCGCGCGCCCCTCGACCCGACGAAGGTCGTTTCGGTGGGCACGGCGACGCATCTCTACGAGCCCTACCTCTCGCTGCACGACGTGCTCAACAACCAGAAGCGCCAGATGATCGGGCAGGCGACGGTGCATGTGATCGTCGAATATCTCCTCACGCTGCCCGAGGCTGATCGCGCGCATCTCGCCGCGACGTTGCAACGGTTGGAGGCGGGCGATCCCGACTGGCTGAAGAAGCGGATCGACGCGCACGTCGCGCAGACGGGCGTGTTCTGGCGGCTGTTTCCCGGTATCCTCGGGTTTCGTTGGCGGCGTCTCGCGCAGATGCGCGGGCTGCGCCGCGTGACGCATTTCCCGGCGGCGGTGGCGGGCTTCGCCGTCACGCTCGTCGCGTGCTGGCAGGCGGCGCGTTTCCTCCGGCGGGGCGTTTCCAACTACTGGCCGAAGACGGTCCGCCAGCCGCTTTCCGTCAAACCGCCGATCGGCGCAAAATAACCTCAGAAAATTTTCCCATGAGCGAACCTGTCCCCCAAATCAAAAGCTACTACGAGACCTACTGGTCTGCCGGCAAACAAACCTTCTCCGGCGCCACTTACGGCTACGCGCCGAACTTTCGGCGCTGGATGACGGAGGAACTTAACGATCTTCCCGCGACCACACCCGTCATCGAGGTGGGCTGCGGCGACGCCTCGTTCACCACCGATCTGGCGAAGAAATTCACGTCAGTGACGGCGATCGATATCTCCGCCGGGCAGATCGCGGAGAACGCGAAACTTTTTCCCGGGATCAAATTTCTCCAGCACGACCTTTCGGAGCGGATTCCCTTCCCGGACGCCACGTTCGAGGTCGCGTGGTGCTCGGAGGTGTTGGAGCATCTCTTCGATCCGGAACTGGCGCTGCGCGAGATGCACCGCATCCTCAAGCCGGGCGGGCGCCTGCTGGTGACGGTGCCCTACCACGGGCGCTTCAAGAACCTGCTCATCGCGCTCTTCAAATGGGATGTCCACTTCGCGCCGTCCAATCCGCACATCCGTTTTTATACGAACAGCTCGCTCACGAAGATCGCAGCCAAGGCTGGCTTTGAGGCGATCCGTATCAAGACCTGCGGCATGGGCCAGCCGCTGCGTGATTTCTTCGTGCCGACGAACATCCTGCTGCGTGCGACCAAAGGGCCGCTGCCGAGGCAGGCATGAAGCCGTCGCACGCGATCGCGCTGGCGCTGATTCCGATGCTCAGCGTGCTGGCGGCGGTCGCGGCGACCTGGTCGCAGCGGGTGCGCGACGTTTTCTTTTTCCTCATGGTGGGCCTGGCGGTGCTCACCGAACGGTTGGACGTGAATTTCCTCAGCCAGGCCTGGTATCGCGGCACGACGCGCGGCATCCAGGTCACGCTGCTGGAGATCCTCGCCTTAGGCCTGCTGGTGGGCTGCCGCTTTGGCCGGCATGAGGAGGAGCGCCGCTGGTTCTGGCCGGCGAGCTTCGGGGTGATGCTGCTGTATTTTGCCTACGCGGTGGTCTCGGTGGTGATCTCGAAGCCGAAGATTTTCGGAGCCTTTGAACTTTCCAAGATGCTCGGCGCGATGCTGATGTTCCTCGCCGCCGCCACCTACGTGCGCACGAAACGGGAGTGGACGCTGTTGGTGGTCGCGCTGGGCTGCGCGGTGGGGTTCGAGGGCGTCTGGGCGGTGAAACAATATTTTCTCACGCGGCTGGTGCGCGTAGCGGGCACGCTCGACCATGCGAACAGCCTCTCCATGTATCTGTGCATGACGGTGCCGCCGCTCGTGGCGGTGGCGTTCGCCGGGTGGACGCGGACCCTGCGCTGGTTTTGCGCGGCGGCGGCGGCGCTGGGCACGGTAGGGCTGCTGCTCACGTTTTCCCGCGCGGGCATCCCGGTTTTGGCGGTGGCGTGTCTGGGGACGATTGTCGCGTGCGCGTCGTGGGAGCTGACCACGAGCCGCGTGCTCGTGCGTGGGTTTCTGGTGCTCTGTGTGGTTGCGCTCGTCGCCGGCTCATGGAGCAAGATGCAGGAGCGCTACGCCGAGGCGTCGCTCCAGGAGGAGTATCTCGACCCGACCGTCGATGGACGCGGCATCTACCTGCGCCTCGCCACGATGCTGGCCACGGATCACTTTTTCGGAGTCGGGCTCAACAACTGGTCCTATCACGTGAGCCGCAGCTACGGGGCGAAACTCGGTTTTAGATTTGTGGACTACGATTATCTGACCTCCGTTTACGGCACGGAAGACGACGAACTTTTCGCCAATTCCTACCTCGCGGCCCCGGCGCACAATCTCGCGGCGCTGACGCTGGGCGAGCTCGGCCTGCCGGGTCTGCTGCTCTTCGCGCTGCTGTGGCTGCGCTGGTTTTCCATGGGCGCGGCGTTCCTGCGGCTACCGCGCGCCGATCCCATGCGGGTGATGGGCGTGGGGCTGTTTTTCGCCATCTGCGGCATTTTTGGACAGAGCCTGACGGAGTGGGTTTACCGGCAGACGCCGATTCTCTCCACGTTCTACATTTTACTGGGTGCGCTCGCAAGTCTGACGGCCGTCCGCCGCGAAGTCCAAAGCGCGGAGGCGCTGGCGACCCTCGCGCCCGAGCCGGCCGGAATCCTCGTGACGCAAAATCCCTAGGCCGTATTTTCACAGCCATGTCGCCAATCTTTTTGCCACAGAGGACACAGAGCTCCGACACAGAGGACACGGAGCAATCAACGTGTTTGGCTCTGTGTCCTCTGTGTCGGAGCTCTGTGCTCTCTGTGACCCATGCCTTGGTTGGATTGGGTATGAAATGTCCAGGCTAGCCTATGCGCGTCGCCCATATTCTCCGCAAATACGACCCCGCCGAATGGGGCGGGACCGAGACGGCCATCGAGCGGCTGGCGGTGGGCTTCGCGGGGCAGGACGTGAATTCGATCATCTATGCGCCGCGAGTGGCACGGGTTTCGGACGCGACGAGCGTCGCGGATCCGTTGGTGGCGGCGGGCTGCACGGTGCGGCGCTTTCGGGCGGTGGTGCCGGTGTGGGGGATTTCAGCGGAGAGGAAGAAGCAGATGATCGCCGTCGGAGGAAATGTCGTTTCGTTCGATCTGTTCCGCGCGCTGGGCCGCGAGCATGAACTCGATGTGATCCACTCGCACGCGCTGGGCCGGTTGGGTGCCATCGGACGGATCGTGGCGCGGGCGCGGGGGCTGGCGTTTGTGCTGAGCGTGCATGGGGGCGCGTATGATTTGCCGGCAACGGTGCGGCAGGAATTGCGCAAATCCGCCGTCGGTGGCTGGGACTGGGGGAGGCCGTTTGGCCTGATGCTGCGGGCGCGCCATCTCTTCGCCGAGTCGGATGCGATCCTCACGGTCAACGCGCGCGAGGCTGAGTTGATCCGGGCGCAGCACCCGGGGCGAAAGGTCTTCGTGCAACCGCACGGGGTGCCGCTGGCGCTGTTCAAGGCGGATCATCGCGCGGCGGCGCGCGCGGGGTTTCCGGCGGTGCAGGGGCGCATGGTTTTGCTGGTGCCGGGGCGGATCGACCCGGTGAAGAATCAGGACTGGCTGGTCGCGGAGGCGGCGGCACTCGCCCGGCGGCATCCGCAGGTGCTGCTGGTGCTGGTCGGCGCCTGCACGCACCGCGCGTATGGCGATGCGCTGGAGGCGCGGATCGCGCGCGAGGGGCTGGGCGGGCACGTGTTGCTCGCGGGCAAACTGCCGCCGGGTGACGCCCGGTTGATCGGGCTTTTCCAGGAGGCGCAGGCGGTGTTGCTGCCGTCGTTGTCGGAGACGTTCGGGTTGGTCATCCTCGAAGCGTGGGCGGCCGGGACGCCGGTCATCTCGAGCCGCACCTCGGGCGCGACGGCGCTGGTCGAGGAAGGGGGCAACGGGCTGCTGTTTGATCTCGCGCACCCGGTCTCGTTTCACGCGGCGGTGGACCGGCTGCTGGCGCGACCCGGGCAGAGCGCGGAGTGGGGCGAGGCGGGGCGCAGGAAGGTCGCGGCCGACTACGACACGGTGGCGCTCGCGGCGCGCATGAAGCGAATTTACAGCGATCTCATCGAAGAAAAAAATGCACACCGTCATCCTGCGCGACGATGACACCTGCGCGCTCACCCCGCGCGCGAGTCTCGAACGTCTCTACCGCCCCTTTCTCGACCGCGGCCTGCCGGTAAATCTTGCGGTGATTCCGGAGGTGCGCACGACGGTGCGGACGCCGGACGGGCAGCTCGAAGGATTCCTCACTGCGGGCACAAAACTGACCGGAGCACTCGCCCCCGTCGCTGGTAACCGGGAACTGATCGAGTATCTGCGCGGGGAGCCGGGCTACGAGATCGTGCAGCACGGCTGTCATCACGATTACTTTGAATTTGGCATTTCGGAGCGGGCGGAGTTGGCGCAGCGACTTGAGCGCGGTGCGCGGAGTTTGCAGGAAGCGGGCTTCACCCGCCCGGTGGCTTTCGTGGCGCCTTATGACCGGATGTCGCGGGCGGCCTTCTTGGAGGTGGCGGCGCGATTTGAGGTGATTTCCACGGGCTGGTTTGAACTGGGGCGGATGCCGCTGCGCTGGCTGCCCCAATACGGACTGCGGAAATTGCGCGCCCGGCCGCACTGGCGAGCGGGACGGACTACGCTGATGAGCCATCCCGGCTGTCTGCTTTCCTTCCACCACCCCTATGCGGAGATGTTCGCCTCCGTCCGGCAGGCCGTGGAGAGCCGCGCGGTGACGGTGCTCGTGACGCATTGGTGGGAATATTTCCGCGGCGGCGTGCCCGATGAGGGCTTCATCGCCGTCTTGCACGAGGTGGCGGCATGGCTGGCGAGCCGCCGCGACATCCGCGTGGTTTCATTTCGGGATGTGGCGAACGGCGCAGTTTCTCTCGATAGCTGAGCGGGGAGGGTAGGCGAAGGCCCCATAGTTTCGCCGGAGGCATTCTGCGCACACTTACTCATGCACAGTAGACGAGATCACGGGGCCCCGCGCGCCCGGCCGATTTCGCGAAGCGGATAATCCATGTTCCCAAACCACTCTCTCTTCCACTGCAAAGCCGGTCTCTCCGGTCTTTGATCGCGCCCCACGTCCCACGTATTCCTGAATGAAAACCAAACGATCCGAATCCTTTTCAAAGGCGACGCTCCTACCGAAGTGTCCCACGGGTATCCAAGGTCTCGATGAAATCACCGGCGGCGGCTTGCCGAAGGGCCGGCCCACGCTCGTGTGCGGCAGTGCGGGCTGCGGAAAGACGCTGCTCGCGGCGGAGTTTCTTGTGCGCGGAGCCGCGCAGTTCGACGAACCGGGCGTGCTGATGGCGTTTGAGGAGACGGAAAAGGAACTGACGGCCAACGTCTCGTCGCTCGGCTTCGACCTCGCGGGCCTGGTGAAGCAGAAAAAAATCGTAGTCGATTACGTCCACATCGACCGTAGCGAAGTCCAGGAGAGCGGCGAGTATGACTTGGAGGGACTGTTCGTCCGGTTGGGTTACGCGATCGACTCCATCGGGGCGAAGCGCGTGGTGCTGGACACCCTCGAAGTGCTCTTCGCCAGTCTGCCCAACGAGGCGGTGCTGCGCGGCGAACTCCGCCGGCTCTTCCGCTGGCTGAAGGACAAGGGCGTGACGGCGGTGATCACGGCCGAGCGCGGGCGCGAAAATCTTACGCGCCACGGCCTCGAAGAGTATGTTTCCGACTGCGTCATTCTGCTCGACCACCGGGTCAACGACCAGATCGCGACGCGGCATCTGCGCGTGGTGAAATACCGCGGCGCGCAGCACGGGACCAACGAGTTTCCGTTCCTCATCGGCGACGACGGCATCAGCGTGCTCCCGATCACGTCGCTGGCGTTGAACCACAAAGTGTCGGGTCAGCGCATTGCCACCGGTATCCCCCGACTCGACGCCATGCTGGGCGGGCGGGGTTTTTTCCGCGGCAGCAGCATTCTGATCTCGGGCACCTCCGGCACCGGCAAGACCATCATCGCCGCCAATTTCGCCCAGGCCGCCGCCCGGCGCGGGGAGCGCGTGCTCTTTTTCTCGTTTGAAGAATCGCCCAATCAAATCGTCCGCAACATGCACTCGATCGGCCTGCGCTTGGAGCCGCTGATGAAGCGCGATCTCCTGCGATTTCATTCGGCGCGGCCCTCGCTTTACGGCTTGGAGATGCACTTGGCCACGATGTTCAAGGAGATCTCCACGTATAAACCCCATGTCGTTGTCATCGACCCCATCACGAGCCTGATGGACTCCGGAGCCGACTCCGAGGGCAAGGCGATGGTCACGCGGTTGATCGATTATCTGAAGGCCGGCCAGGTCACCTCGCTTTTCACCAGTCTCACGCAGGGTGCCCACCAACTGCAGAACAATGAAACCGGCATGTCCTCCCTAATGGACGCGTGGGTGTTGCTGCAAGACTTCGAGGGCAACGGCGAACGCAACCGCGTGCTCTACGTGCTCAAGGCGCGCGGGATGAAACATTCGAACCAAATCCGCGAGTTCCTGATTTCCGACCACGGCATCGATCTCGTGGACGCCTACATCGGCGTCAGCGGCGTGCTGACCGGTTCTGCCCGCGTGGCGCAAGGCGACCTTGAAAAGGCCGCCGTGCTGGCCAGCCAGCAGGAAGCCGCGCAGCTCAAGCGCGAGGTGGAGCGCAAGCGCAAGGCGCTCGACCGGCAAATCGGCGATCTGCGTTCCGACTACGAAGCCGAAGCACTGGAACTGCGGCGCATCGCCGAACAGGTCGGCACGCGGACGTTTGTGTTGGGCACCGAGCGGGTGGCCTCCGGGCTTCTGCGCCAGGCGGATCTCAAGGTGGCGGCGGGGACGGGGAGCAACCATCGCAATGGGAAGGTAAACGGATGAAAACCAAAGCGAAACCCTCGTCCGCTCCAAAAAAACGTCCCGCCGTCGTAAAGAAAACTTTGCGCGAGCCGATCTGGCAGCTGCGGCTCTACGTCGCCGACCGCACGCACAAATCGCTGACCGCCCTCGCCAATTTAAAAACGATTTGTGAGACGCACCTCAAGGGCCGCTACCGCATCACCGTGATCGACCTGTTGAAAAACCCCCAACTGGCCAAAGGTGACCAAATTCTTGCCATCCCCACAGTCGTGCGAAGACTGCCGCATCCCATACGCATCATCATCGGCACGCTCTCCAATACAGAACACGTGCTCGTCGGTTTGAATCTACGCTCGGGCAAATAACTAACCGGACCCACCACCCTGAAAACCGCCAAAACCAGCCGCACGAAACGAGCCTTTGAAAATACCCTGGCCGCAGGCCGCCCCGGGAAATATTTCCTGCGGCTCTACGTGGCGGGAGCCACGGACCGGTCGCGCCAGGCGCTCCGGCGCGTCTATCAGATCTGTGAGACGGAGCTGAAGGACAACTATGAGCTGGAGGTGATCGACGTCTATCAGCAGCCCGAGCTCGCGCGCGAAAACCAGATCGTGGCGACGCCCACGCTCGTGAAGGAATTCCCCAAGCCGATGCGTCGTTTCATCGGCAATCTGCTCAATACGACCGGCCTGTTTGGTGACGAGGCATTGCTCGCCAAAGGTATCGGGGCGCCTTGAAGACGACCCGGAGAACGCGCTCCGCTCCCGCTCCTTCTGCTGAATTGGTAGAACTCCGCCTGCGCCTCGCCGAGGCGGAGGAGACGCTCCGCGCCATCCGCACCGGCGAGGTGGACGCGGTGGTGATCACGCGGGAACACGGTCCGCAGTTCTTTACGCTGGAGGGCGCCGAGCGCGCCTACCGCGTGCTCATCGAGTCGATGAACGAAGGGGCGCTGACGCTCACGGCGGACAAAACAATTCTCTACGCGAACCAGTGCTTCGCGCGTATGGTGAAATGTCCGCTGGAGCAGCTGATCGGCAGTTCTTTTCGGCGCTTACTTTCCGTGAAGGATCAGGCCCGGCTCAAACCGCTGATGGAGAAGAGGGGGGAATCCGGCGCCAAGATCCAAGCGCAACTGAATGCCGACGACGGTTCGCACCTGCCGGTGCAGATTTCCGTCCAAGTCCTGGCCAAGGACAGTTACCACCAGACGACGATCGGCATGGTGGTGACCGATATGAGCGAAGCGCGGCGCAACGAGGAGCTGATGCGGGCGCTGACGCACCGCGTGGTGCAGGTGCAGGAGGCCGAGCGCGCGAGTGTGGCGCTGGAGTTGCACGACCACATCACCCAACTGCTCTGCGCGATTCTCTTTCGCTGTCAGGCGCTCGTGGACGCACTTTCGACCCGCGGGCAGCCCTTGCTCAGGGATGCGATCCGTGTCCGCGAAATGCTCACCAAATCGGTGGAGGAAGTGGAGCGGATCTCGCGTGATCTGCGGCCCGGAATTTTGGACCAACTCGGCCTGGGGGCCGTGCTGAGCGCCACAGCCCGGGAATTTGAAGACCGGACCGGCATGCCGGTTATACTCGAATCCGAGGAACTGGCGGAGCGGCTGCCGGCCGACCTCGAGCTGGCGCTCTACCGCATCCTGCAGGAGGCGTTGAAGAATGTGGAGAGGCACGCGCGCGCGCGGCGGGTGACGGTGGCGCTGACGAAGTCGGGCGACGGGGTGCTCCTGAAAATCGCAGACGACGGCGTGGGCTTCGACCCGGATGGACGGCCGGTGCGGCGAAAGACCACGGGCGGTCTCGGCCTGCTGAGCATGCGGGAGCGGGCGGCCTACGTGGGCGGCACGCTCACGATTAAATCCATCCCAAGCGAGGGCACGGAAATCACCGTGTTCGCGCCCGTGCCGGCGGGTGCGGCGGCCGTCTCCGCCGGCTGAACACGGCCGGGTCGTCTTTCCGCCGCGGTGCGGGAACGGCCCACTCCAATCAAATGAATACCATAAAGAGCGCACTGCTCGACAACCTGAGCGACTATCTGGCGACACGACGGAGCGCGATCCTCGCCGCGTGGCGGAAGGCGGCCGATGCCGACCCGAAGCAGACGACGGTGCGCTCGCTCACGCGCGGACAGTTCAACGACCACATCCCGCAGGTGCTCGATGCGTTCGAGCACAAGCTGCGCTCGCGCCCGGGCGGGCCGGGGGCAAAGGCGGCGGATCGCGCGAGCAAACAGGAGGAGGTGAAGCATGGTCTGCACCGCTGGCAGCAGGGTTACCGCCTGCAGGAACTCATGCACGAGTGGGGGCACCTCCAGCTCTGCGTGTATGAGGAGATCGAGGGGTTCGCCGCGACCCATCCCGAGTTCCAACGCGAGACGCTGGCGGAGGCGAACCGCCTGATGATCACGCTTGTCAACGAGGCGATCAGCGAAAGCACCGGTCAATACGAGCGCATGCAGCAGGCGGAGGCGGCCGGGCGGATGGCCGACCTCGAGACGGCGCTGGCCAACATCAACGAGATCGAGCGCCGCCGGGCCGCATTGATCCACGAGGCGGTCCACGATCTCGACGGCAATGTTTTCGGCGTCACGGTGGCGGCGAAATTGCTCGGCGGCCCCGATCTCGCCGCCGCCGACCGGCCGGAGTTCGCGAAGCTGCTGCAGTTGGGCGTGCAGTCGGTGACGACGATGCTCTGCGATCTGAAGGAGTTGGCGCGGCTGGAGGCCGGCCGGGAAACGCGGGAGATCGGCACGTTCGACGCCGGTGCGCTGCTGGTCGAGTTGGGTAACGCGAACCGGCCGATCGCCGATGGTCGCGGTCTGTTTTTGGAGGTCAGGGGCCCGCGCGCGCTCGCGGTGGAGGGCGACCCCGCGAAAGTGCGGCGGCTGTTGCAAAACCTGCTGTTGAACGCGCTCAAATACACGGAGCGCGGCGGCGTCACCCTGAGCTTGGGTGAGGAGGAGGAAAACTGGTGGCTAATGGTCAAGGACACCGGGCCCGGCATGCTCGCCGGACCGGGGGCGCCGATGGTCGTCGGATTGAAAGAGGCGACCGCGAGCGCGCGTGAGTCGGACGAGCACGCTGCGGCCATCGCAGGGGAGCTATCGCACGTGCTGGTGCCACCCCCGGGCGGGACGGCGGCGCTGCGGCCCGCCGACCAGCAACCCGGCGAAGGCATCGGGCTCTCGATCGTGAAACGGCTCTGCGAACTGCTGGATGCGAGCTTGGAAATGGCGAGCTCGGCCGGAGCGGGGACGACGTTTCGCGTGGTGTTTCCGAAGAGCTATTCTGAGTGACAGGCGCCGCCTGCGCGGGGCGCGGGGCTTGGCGTAGGGCGGGGTCTTTGACCCGCCCTGAGGCGTGGAGGGCGGGTCGGAGACCGCGCCCTACTGCGGAGTAGGGGACTTGGCGCCACGGCGGCCGACGCGCAGCCATTTTTCGAATTCGACGGCGATGAAGACCGACGCGGCGACGGCGGTGATGCGGAGCCAGGCGCCGAGGTCGATGGGGGCGGTGTGGAAAAGGCGGTTCATCACCGGCGTGTAGGTGAAGAGGAGCTGGGCTCCGAACATCGCGAGGGATCCGAGGAGCGCCCACCGGTTGGTGAGCAGCCCGAGGCGGAAGACGGAGTGCGTGAGGGAGCGACAATTAAAAAGATAAAAGATCTGGATGAGGACGAGGCAGTTGACGGCCACGGTGCGGGCCACGGGGAGTGCGACCTTCGCCACGTGGAGTTCCCACAAAAATAAACTGAGGCCGCCGACGACCATCAAGAGCGAGACGAGAGCGGTGCGCAAAATAAGCGGGCGGGTGAGCAACGGCTCCTGCGGATCGCGCGGCGGGCGGGTCATGACGGCGCGGTCCCTCGGCTCGAAGGCGAGGGCGAGGCCGAGCAGGGTGTCGGTGAGGTTGATCCAAAGAAGTTGCAGCGGGAGCAGCGGGAGGGGCAGGCCGAGCACGATGGCGGAGAGGAGCATGAGCGCCTCGCCGAGGTTGGTGGGGATAATCCACGCGATGAATTTCGTGAGGTTGTCGAACACGCCGCGGCCCTCTTCGACGGCGGCTTCGATGGAGGCGAAGTTGTCGTCGGTGAGGATCATCGCGGCGGCGCCTTTGGCCACATCGGTGCCGGTGATGCCCATCGCGATGCCGATGTCGGCCTGTTTGAGCGCGGGCGCGTCGTTGACGCCGTCGCCGGTCATGGCGACGACGTGGCCGCGCGCCTGGAGCGCTTTCACGAGGCGGAGCTTCTGCTCGGGCGCGACGCGGGCGAAGACGGCGGTGCGCGCGGCGATTTCAGGGAGATCGGCGTCGGAAATATTTTCCAACTCGCGGCCGGAAAGCGCGACGAGTTGGCCGTTTTCCTCGCGACCTTTTAAGCCGATCTGGGCGGCGATGGCGCGCGCGGTGACGAGGTGGTCGCCGGTGATCATTTTTACAGCGATGCCGGCGAGCTGACACTGGCGCACGGAGGCGATGGCGGCGGTGCGCGGCGGGTCCATCATCGCCTGGAGGCCGACGAAGGTGAAGCCGGCGGAGGCGTCGTCGGGCGCGAGTTTCGCGTGGGCGGCGTCCACGGTGCGGCGGGCGAGGGCGAGCACGCGCAGGCCGCGGGCGGCCATCGCTTCGGCGGCGTGGGTGATGGCGTCGCGGTCGAGGGCGGCGGGCGCGCCGTGGCCGTCGAGGGAATCGGTGCAGCTTTCGAGCACGCGCTCGAGCGCGCCGATTTTATAGATGGCGCGGCCCGGGGGAGCCTCGTGCAGAGTGGCGCGAAACATGTGGGCGGATTCGAAGGGGATCATGTCCACGCGCGGTGCGGCCGCGTGGACCTCCGCGGCTTTGAGCCCGCTTTTTTCGGCGGCGACGAGGAGGGCAACCTCGGTGGGATCGCCCTGGACCGTGGGGCGACCGTCGGCGTGCAGGAGTTGGGAATCGTTGCAGAGCACGCCGGTGCGCAGGCAGGCGGCGAGGGCGGGATGGTCGGCGAGGTTCACGGGCGCACCGTCGAGGCGGAGCTCGCCGGTGGCTTCGTAGCCGGTGCCGGTGACCTCGTAGGATTTTCCGCCGGAGAAAATTTCCCGCACGGTCATCTGGTTTTCGGTGAGCGTGCCGGTCTTGTCGGAGCAGATGACGGTGGTGCTGCCGAGCGTCTCGACGGCGGGGAGTTTGCGGATGATGGCCCGGCGCTTCGCCATGCGGGAGACGCCGATGGCGAGCACGATGGTGACGGCGGCGGGCAGCCCCTCGGGAATCGCGCCGACGGCGAGGGCCACGGCGGCCATGAACATCTCGACGGGTTTTTCGCCGCGCGCGACGCCGAGGGCGAAGGTGGCGGCGGCGAGGCCGACGATGACCCAGAGTATCCACCGGCTGAACTGGGTGATTTTTTTCGTGAGCGGCGTTGATAGCTCGACGGCGCCGGCGATGAGCCGGCCGATGCGGCCGGTTTCCGTGCGGTCGCCGGTGGCGCAGACGACGCCCTCGGCCTGGCCGCGCGTGATGAGGGTGCCGGTGTAGGCGAGATTTTTGCGGTCGGCGAGGACGGTGTTCTCCGGGAGTGAATCGGATTGTTTGGCGACGGGGAGGGATTCGCCGGTGAGGGCGGATTCGTCGGCGTGGAGCTCGCGGACGTGGACGAGCCGGAGATCGGCCGGCACGCGGTCGCCGGATTGCAGGAGGACGACATCGCCGGGGACAAGTTCGGCGGAAGGGAGGCGGATTTTTTTTCCGCCGCGGCGCACGGTGGTCTCGGTGGCGATCATTTTGGCGAGGGCGGCGATGGCCTGCTCGGCCTTGGCTTCCTGGAGGAAGCCGACGATGGCGTTGATGAGCACGACGCAGAAAATCACGGACGCATCGACCCATTCGCCGAGGGCGGCCGTGACCCCGACGGCGATGAGCAGAATGTAAACGAGCGGTTGGTTGAACTGGCGGAGGAATTTCAACCAAACGGGCGTGCCGCGCGGGGCGGTGACGTGGTTTGGGCCGGATTCCTGGCGGCGGCGCAGAACATCGCCGGGCGAGAGGCCGGTGGAGAAATCTACACCGAGCGACTGCACGACCGCTTCGGCGGACAGGTGGTGCCAGGACGGGTCGGTCAGTCGATCCATGGCGCGCGTCGAGAGGAAATTTCCAGTAGCTCGGTGGTGATGGTGAGCGCGACGGGCCCCAAAATGAGGCCGGCCGGACCGAAGACAAGAATGCCGCCGACGACCGAGAGGAAGGTGAGCACGGGGTGGAGTTTGAGTCGGTTGCCCATGAGTATCGGACGAAGCAGGTTGTCGATCAAACCGACGGCAAGGAGTCCCCACAAGGTGAGAATGAAGGCTTTGGTCCAGCTGCCTTCGGCGGCCAGAAAGACGACGGCCGGAATCCACACGACGAAGGCGCCCATCATCGGCACGACGGCGAGGATGGCCATAACGACGCCCCAGAGCAGCGGCGCGGGCAGGCCGAGCCACCAAAACATCAAGCCGCCGAGGCAGCCCTGCACGGCGGCGACCGTGAGCGTGCCGTAAACCGTGGCGAAGACGGTGTCACCGATGCGGCCGCAGAGCCGCGCGAGCTCGGCGGCGGAGAGGGGCGAGAGCGTGTCCACCGCGCGGAGGATGAGGTGCCGGTCGCGGAGAAAAAAGAAGAGGAGGTAGAATGTCAGGCCGAAGGTGATGAGTTGAAAAGCGGAGCCCTTGACGATCATGCCGGCGGTCGTGCTGAGCCGGGTGGCGAGTGTCTGGACGGTGGTGGGCAGGTCGATCCGGTGGGTAACCGTATCGGTGAACTGGGCGAGCCGCGGGTGGGCGTCCAGGGTTTGGCGCCACTCGCCGGAGGCGACTTTCGTCTTGATGAGTTCCGCGCCTTTAGCGGCCTGGACGACGAGGCGTTGCACGACGAAGGTGGCGGGGGCGGCCACGATCAGGACGATCATCCCGACGGAGAGGGCGGCGGCGATACTCGGATGCTTGAGGCGGGACTCGAGGCGGCGTTGCAGCGGGGTGAACAGCACGGCGAGGGCGAGGGCCCAGGCCAGGGCGCTCGCGAAGGGCGCGGCCATCCGATAGCAGAGATACAGGCCGAGCGCGGTGGCCGCGAGCAGCACGAGGGTGGGCACACGGGCGTGGGCCGGCGCGGGCGGGGGCGGGGCGTTCACCGGGGAAGGGGCGTGGGCGGGCGGGGCGGAGACCGCGCCCTACTGAGATCTCTGGCGCGGGCGTCCGTTGGCTTTGAAGGCCTGCTCGGCTTGCGTGGTCATCAGCTCGTAAACGTGCGGGATGGCGGTAATGTGCGCGGGCACAGCGTCGTAGTTCGTGAGCAGGCTCGCGTAGCTGTGCGGGGCGTCGGGGTGGTAGCCGTGCATCGCGCGGATGGGGCGCTCGCCCATGTGGCTCGGCACAATTAAGACGCCTTCGTCGGTGAGGAAAATCAGTTCGCCGAAATAGCGGTCGGGGAAGAGGGTGCCGAGTTTTTCGAGTTCGGCATCGGGGAGGATGCGGCCGCCGGCGACTTCGAGGAGGCTCGCGGTGACGAGTTCGCGGGCGCGGTTGTTGAAAAACCAGAAGCGGCCCATCGTGGAATCATAGACGACGGCGTAGTCCACGCCCATGCGGAGGCCGAGCGGCTCGATGCGGGCGCGGAGATCGAGGAGGGTGTCGCAGTTGGCCATGCCGTGGTCGCTGAAGATGGTGAGCTTCACCTCGCCGTAGTGCTCGCGGGCGCGGGTCATGAGCTCGTCGAGCCAAGGTTCGTAGGCGGCGAGTTTGGCGGGGACTTCGGGCGAGAGGTTGCCGACGCGGTGGAGCACGCCGTCGAGGTCGGGCCAGTAGAGCCAGGCGAAGTCGATCTTCTCGGCGGTGATTTCGGTGAGCAGGGCGTCGAGGCTCTGGCGCTCGGTGCGGGTGGGATCGCTGACGTGGTAGGGTATGCCGCGCTCTTGAAGATGGTCGAAGATGTTGGGACCGACGTTGAGTCCGCCGGGCTGGAGCGGGTTTTTCTTCTCCGAGAAATCGAAGAGCGAAATGAACTCGAAGGGGATGTTGTAGAGGTCGAAGTAGCCGCGGAATTTCAGGTGGACCTTGAGGAGCTTCGAGAGGCGGTGGCGGAAGAAGCGGCGGCTGGTGAGCGCGCGCGGGAGCCAGCGGAGGTGGCGGAGGAAGCGGAACGGAGAGTTGACGGGGTCGAAAACGAAGTAGCACCAGTTGCGGTGCGAGACGGGCCAGCGGCCGGAGAGGATCGAGGGGATGCAGGCGGAGCTGAAGCCGAAGACGGAGGTGAGCTTGCGGCGCACGGGGGCGTGGGTGCGGGCGAAGGGATGATCTTTGATGATCTCCCAGCCGCAGGCGTCCACGAAGACAAAGAGGGCGAGAACGGGTTTCATGGGTGGAGGGAGTTCAGGTGGTGGCGGGGGCGAGGAATGAGCCGCGTTGAAATTTGAGCCGGGGTTCGCCGGCGTCGGACGGAGCTTTCGGCGGGTGGGCCTCGGTGAGCAGCAGGAAG
>JANXLP010000647.1 GCA_025355125.1 Opitutaceae bacterium
CCCCGCCGAGCGCCACAAGCTCGGCGCCCACTACACCCCGCGCGCCTACGTCGAGCGCCTCGTCCTCCCCACCGTCGTCGAGCCCCTCCGCACCGAGTGGAGCAACGTCCTCGCCTCCGCCCTCTCGCACGCCGAGCGCGGGCGCACCGCGCAGGCCCAGACCGATATCTTCCAATACCACCGCCGCCTCTGCTCGACGCGCGTCCTCGATCCGGCCTGCGGCTCCGGCAATTTCCTCTACGTCACGCTCGCCCATTTCAAACTCCTCGAAGGCGAAGTCCTCGACGCCTACGAACGCTTCGGCGGCATGCGCCGCAGCGAACGCGGCCCCCGCGCCATCGGCGCGGAGACCGTCGATCCCCACCAATTCCTCGGCCTCGAACTCAACCCACGCGCCGCCGCCCTCGCCGAACTCGTCCTCTGGATCGGCTACCTCCAGTGGCATTTCCGCACCCTCGGCTCCGTCGCTCCCGCCGAGCCCGTGCTGCACAATTTCAAAAACATCGAGCACCGCGACGCAGTCCTCGCCTACGACGGCGCGCCTGAGGTCGTCACCCGGCTGATGGTCGAGAAAGAAGGCTCCGCCGCCTTCCCCGGTCTACCCGAAAATCTCCCGCCTTCCACACACCCGACCGAGCCCGTCACCCTCTGGGACCGCCGCTCCACCAAACTCGACTCAGCGACGGGTCGCGAAGTCCCCGACGAATCAAAAAGCGTCCCGTTTTACCGCTATCGAAATCCCCGCCCCGCCGCGTGGCCCGCCACCGACTACATCGTCGGCAACCCGCCGTTTCTCGGGAGCAAGATGATGCGCGACGATCTCGGCGAGGCCTACACCGCCACGCTCCGCGCCGCCTATCCCGCGCTCCCTGAGACTGCCGACTTCGTCATGTATTGGTGGCACAAGGCCGCCGCGCTCACGCGCTCAGGCGCGGTGAAACGCTTCGGTTTCATCACGACCAACAGTCTCCGCCAAACCTCCAGCCGCCGCATCGTCGCCGATCACATCCGTCCGCCGAAAGACGAGCCGCTCCCGGCTCTCGCCCTCCGCTTCGCGATTCCTGATCACCCTTGGGTCGATACTGCCGATGGCGCTGCGGTCCGCATTGCGATGACCGTCGGTGAACTCGGCGGAGCCGACGCGACCGGTGGGCTTGCCTCGCTAAAGGCTGAACGCGATGCCGATTCCGACGATGGCGAGATCGACGTCACGCTGACCCGCGTCCGCGGCATCATCTCCCCCGATCTCACCGTCGGCGCCGACGTTTCATCCTGCGTCGCACTCCGCTCGAATTCTGAGTTGGCTTTTATGGGCGCTAAACTTGTCGGCGACGGATTCATCGTCACTCACGATCAGGCCTGCGCACTTGGTCTCGGCGTCGTTAGGGGACTCGACCAGCATATCAAACCCTTCCGCAACGGCCGCGACCTGACCGAGATTCCCCGCGGAGCTTGGGTGATCGATCTCTACGGTCTGACCGAAACCGAAGTCCGCGAGCGTTTCCCGAAGGTATTTCAACACCTCTTCACCACGGTGAAGCCACAGCGCGACCAAAACAAACGCGCCAGCTATCGCGAAAATTGGTGGATTTTCGCCGAGCCGCGCGCCCGCTTTCGCGGCTCCGTCGCCGGCCTCCGCCGCTATATCGCGACCAGCGAAGTCGGCAAACACCGCTTCTTCGTTTTCCTCGACGCCACGGTTTTCCCCGACGGCGCACTCATCGCCACCAACCTCGACGACGCGTTCCACCTCGGCATCCTCAGCAGTCGCATTCACGTCACCTACGCGTTGGCTGCGGG
>JANXLP010000670.1 GCA_025355125.1 Opitutaceae bacterium
CCCGCAGCACCTCGAAACCGTGGCCCTGATGCGCAGGGAATGGATCGGTCGCGCCCACCACGACCCGCTTGATGCCCGAGGCGATAATCGCGTCCGTGCACGCACCCGTGCGCCCGTGCGTGCAGCACGGCTCCAGCGTCACGTAAAGCGTCGCGCCCGGCCGCGGCGGCTTCCCGCGCGCGAGCAACGCCAGTCTCTCGGCGTGCGGCCCGCCATCCGGCGCCGTAGCGCCCTCGGCGACCACGCGCCCTTCTTCGACGATGACCGCGCCCACCATGGGATTCGGGTGCGTCGTGCCCCACACGCTACGCGCCATCTCCAGCGCCCGCCGCATGAAGACTTCGTGTTCAGGCGCGGACATACGGATTGTGCTTCATCTCCTGTCCCACCGTCGTCGGCTCGCCGTGCCCCGCATAAACTACCGTCACCGCCGGCAACGTATAAATCTGCTCGCGGATCGAGCGCTCCAGTTGCGCGTGATTCCCCATCGGCAAATCCGTGCGCCCGATGCTGCCGTTGAAAAGCGCATCGCCGACGAACGCCACGCCCGCATCCGCGAAATAGAACAGCACATTGCCCGGGCAATGTCCCGGCACGTGCCGCACCTCGACCGTCGCTCCGAGCGCACTCAACGGTTCACCCGGCTTCAGCCAGTGATCCACCATGATCGGCTCCAGTTTGATCCCGCTGCCCAAAAACGCGCTCATCACCTTCGGCGTCTCGATTAAAACTTTGTCGTCGAGATGCGCGAACACCTTGGCACCCGTCGCCTGCACGACCTCCGCTCCACCCTGCGTGTGATCCCAGTGGCCGTGCGTGATCCACAACTCGGTGAGCTTGCACTTCTCCTCGGCCAGAATCGGCGCAACCTCGGCCCAGACATCGCCCGGCGCGTCAATGAGCACCGCCTCGCCCCGTTCGGGCGCAGTCAGCAAATAGGCGTTGGTCTGGATCGGCCCCGCGGGCAACACATGCAAATTCACGCCGCCAATCCACGGGCTTTGTATCCGCTCGCAACGCAAAACGCGCCTTTGCTTCCCCGCCCGCCCCGCTGCGCGTCATCCTGAAATCCCACTCTTGCCAGTCGCAGCCCGCCCTTGCCACTCTGCGCCTTTTCCCATGCCGACCCTTAAGTTCGCCGTTCTTCCTGGAGACTACATTGGCCCCGAGGTGATGACCGAGGCCCTGCGCGTGTTCGAGCACGTCGCTCAGCAGGAGGGGCTCACCCTTGCCTACACCACCGCCGACGTCGGCGGCGCCGGCATCGACAACCACGGCAAGGCCCTTCCCGACTCCACACTGAAACTCTGCACTGAATCCGACGCCATTCTCTTCGGCTCCGTCGGTGGCCCGAAGTGGGAAAAACTCCCGCCCAAGGAGCAGCCCGAGCGCGCCGCCCTCCTCCCGCTCCGCAAGCACTTCACGCTGTTCGCCAATCTCCGCCCCGGCCTGCTCTACCCCGAGCTCACCGATGCCTCTCCGCTCAAGACCGAGCGCATTCCCAATGGCATCGACATCGTTTGCATCCGCGAACTCACCGGCGGCCTCTACTTCGGTCTCCCCAAGCAGACCACCACGCTCCCCGACGGCGACATCCAGGCCGTGGATACGATGGTCTATAAAAAATCCGAGATCGAACGCATCCTTCAGGTCGCCATCACCGCCGCCCGCGCCCGCAAGAAAAAGCTCTGCTCCGTGGACAAGGCCAACGTCCTCGA
>JANXLP010000712.1 GCA_025355125.1 Opitutaceae bacterium
GGGGAGGGGGCGGAGGAGGTGGAAGTTTTTTTGAGAGCGGCGGATGAGGAGAGACGGGCGGCGCGGGCGGGTCGCAAATAAATTTGCTCCTACGCGGGCGCGGGCGGCATAACGCGACCCTATGGTGCGCGTTTTTGTCTCGGGGTGTTACGATATTGTCCATGCGGGGCATGTGCAGTTTTTCCGCGAAGCGCGGGCGCTGGGGGACCACCTCACGGTGTGTTTCGCCTCGGCGGAGGTGTTGTGGTTTCACAAGAACCGCAAGAGTTCGCTGCCGGATGAGCACAAGCGGGCGCTGATCGCGGGGCTGAAAACGGTCGATGATGTCGTGGTCGGCACGGGGCACGAAGAGGGCATTGATTTTCGGGAGCATTTCTTGCGGCTGCGGCCGGATATTTTGGCGGTGACGGAGGATGACAAGTGGGCGGACCTGAAACGCGCGTTGTGCGCGGAGGTGGGGGCGAAGTATGTGGTGATGGCGAAGACGCCGCCGGATTTTGCGCCGATTTCGACGAGTGAAATTGTGCGTTGGATTCGGGCGCCGCAGGTGGCGCCGTTGCGGGTGGATTTTGCTGGTGGGTGGCTCGATGTGCCACGGTTCGCGCGGGCGGGGGCGTTTATCGTGAACTGCGCGATCTCGCCGACGGTGTCGTTGCGTGCATGGCCGTATCACCAGAATGCGGGGCTCGGCGGGAGTGGGGCGTGGGCGTTGATCAACGGTAAGGATGGGGTCAACGCGGAGCTCGATCTCGGCGTGGGTTGGCAGGACCCGGCGGTGATCAACGAGACGGGGCTGTGCGTGTGGCGCAGTGGGCAGCGGCCGGAACTGGAGATGAAGACGGACGGTGGGATGCTGCGAGGGCGGATGGCGCTTTACTGGTCGGGCAAGCAACATAGCACGCCGGGCGTGGTGAATCAGGGGCGCGACTACGACGCGATAGAACGCGCCGGACGGGCGGCGCGCGATGCGGTGTGGGCGGGAAATTTTGACGGGCTGGCGGGCGCGGTCCGGCAATCTTACGCGGTGCAGCGGGCTGAGGCGATGGATGCGCTGCCGGGTGATCCGGCGGCGGCGGTGCACGCGGGGTTGGCGGCGTGTCGGCCGGTGGCTTGGAAATACTGCGGCGGTGGGTTTGGCGGGTATGCGGTGTATCTCTTCGCGGATCAGGCTGGGCGGGATGCGGCGTGTGCGTTGCCGGAGTTTCGGGCGGTGGATCCGTATGTGGCGAGCTGAGCGGGGCGCGTCCGCAGGGGCGCGCTGGGCGTAGTATAGTCGTGAGTGAGAAAACTAAAACTACGACGAAGCCGGTGAAGGAGTCTTGGTGGCGGCGGCGCGTGGTCGCGCCGGTGCTCGCGCAACTGACGCAGGGGGTGACGCCGGATCGTATCGCGCTGACGCTGGCGGTGGGCACGGCGTGTTCGCTGCTGCCGTTTCTCGGGTTCACGGCGCTGATGAATCTGGGCGTGGGGTTGTGGCTGCGGTTGAACCAACCGATTTTGCAGACGCTCAACCAGATTCTGGGGCCGGTGCAGCTTGTGCTGATTTTGGGGTATGTGCGGATCGGCGAAAAAATCTGGGGCGCGCCGGAGATGCCGCTCTCGATCGGGCAACTGGTAGCGTCGTTTAAGGATGATCCGAGCGGATTTTTTGTGCGCTTCGGGTGGACGGGCGTTCACGCGGCGACGGCGTGGGGGATCAGCGTGCCGGTGATTGTCGCGGCGATTTATTTTCCGCTGCGGGTCGTGATGCGGCGGGTGGCGGGGCGGGAGGAGAAGACCAGGGAAGGGCTGAGAGCTGAGAGTTGAGAGCGGAGAGCTGAGAGTTCGGATCTCGGAGTGTGGGCGTGGCACGCTATGAAAATGGGCGCAAAAAAAGCGGGGTGAGATCACCCCGCCTACATTTCGGAGAAAGCGGCGTTCAGTTGTCGGCGCCGGTGGCGCGGCCGCCGTGTTTGATGGGGGTGGCGAACTTGTATTCGATGTCCCAGGGGAAATGGATCCACTTGTTCTGCTTAAATTCTTTCACGCAGGTATCGACGATGGGGCGACCCGAGGGCTTGGCGTAGAGGGTGGCGAAGTAGGCTTTGGGGAGGAGCTGGCGGACGACGCGGGCGGTCTTGCCGGTGTCCACGAGATCGTCAATGAGGAGGTAACCGTCGCCGTCGCCGGGGACGCCTTTGAGGATGTTGACGGAGCCCTGGACTTGGGCGGCGGTGTTGCCTTCGCCGGCCTCGTAGCTGGTGACGCAGATGGTGTCGATGAGGCGGATTTCGAGTTCGCGGGCGACGAGAGCGGCGGGGACGAGGCCGCCGCGGGTGATGGCGACGATGCCTTTCCACGTGCCGATGGCGTGGAGCATTTCGGAGAGGTAGCGGGCGTCGCGGTGGAGCTCGACCCAGGAGATGATGATATCGTCGGCGTAGGGATTTCGGGACATGGCGAGGTGGAGGGAGTGAAGCGGAATGCAGGCAGTTGCCGAGCAAGGCCGGCAGTGCGGATGGAGGGCGGCAAGCGGATTCTAATACCAACGTCGGTTGCTATCCGGACGATAGTCGAACCGCCACTCGCTCACGCTCGCAGCTACCATAAGTCAAAAAATCGACTGAGGTTGGTTTAATAGGCGCGCAGGAAGGCCGAGGGGAGGTGCCGTGATTTCCAAGAGTTAACAATCATGTGCTGCGGTCTTGCGGTGATTCGTGGTGAAACCCATGCAAGGGCCGCCTCGCGATGATTCGTCCGCTGCTCAATCCCACCCCTGTTCCCGCCGTGCCGGTGCCGCGTTGGGAAAACTGGGCGCTGTGGGGGCTGCTCCTTGTGTATCTCGTGGTGCAGGTGAACAACATTCACAACCTGGCTTTCCGCGGGCAGGACTTCGATTTCCATGCGGGTTTCACGAAGGAGCTGATGCAGAGGACGGATGGGACGTGGTTCAAAATGGATAGCACGAGCCGGCCCTTGCTCTACTGGCTGGGGGGCGCGTGCGAGCGCTACACTCACGGAGCCTACGCCTACGAACTCGCGGCGATGATTGGCATGCTGGCGGGGCTGCCGGCGCTGGTGGTGCTGCACATCTCAATGCGGCGGTTCATCGTGCGGCCGGAATTGCGCGTGGCGGTGCTGGTGCTGATGACGCTGCTACCGGTGAACGTGATTGTGGGCGTGGTGTATTCGGGCGACCTCTTCGCGCTGCTGCCGTATGCGGTGGTGGGGTGGGCACTCGTGCGCAGCCTGGAGGCGGCGACGGAGTGGGGCAGTTTCGGGTATGCGGTGGTAGGCGGACTTATGCTCGCGGCGGCTAATTTCGCGAAGTTCACTTTTCTGCTCATGCCGTATGCAGTGATGGCGGCGACGGTGTTGGTGTGGCGGTGGGGACGGGTGCCGTCGCGGCGCGTGCTGCTGATCTTGCTGTTGGTGGCGGTGCTGCCGTTTGGCGTGGGAGCGCTGATCCAGAAGAAGAGCGACCGGGAGTTGGCGGGAGAGGAAGTGCGCCACGAGTTCATGTTTGCGGGGACGGGGGAGATGACGTGGAGGAGCCTGCTGGGGCTGAAGGCGAGCGATGCGCGCGTGTTCGACGCGCCGGGGTATTTCGATGCGACGGTCGTCGATGGTAATCCCACGCAGCTGCTGATCGCGCCCAACGGTTACAGCTACCCGGCGCTGCTGCACTTGGCGGCGTTTACCGATGTGCTCGATTATGCGAATCAGGGGGGCAACGACCAGGGGGTGCTGCGGCCGGAACCACAGAAGAAATTTTCGCAATGGTCGGTGCGGGGCGGCGTGGTGTGGTCGGTGCTGGCGGTTTTTTCCGTGGTGGCGCTGGCGGGGCGGTTGGTCGGGTCGGTCTTTGGGCCGAAGCTGGCGCCGCCGACGAGTGTGGCGGTGTGGGCGGTGTTGGGGGCGGGGTGGTTTTTGCCGTTGGTGCTGCCGCTGCCCTATGTTCACAACGCCTACTATTGGGGCTACTGGTTGCCGCGACTCGTCGTGCCGGCGCTGTGGAGCGCGGCCCTCGTGGCGGCGTGGACGGCGGACCGAATGTTAGCCGGGCGCTCGGGCTGGTGGAGTCGCGCGGTGTTGCTGGCCGCGGTCGTGCAAGCGAGTTGGCAAGGACTGAGCGTGTGGTATTGAAACGTGATGACCGTGAAACGTCGCCCGGCTCGCGGAGGGGAATGGTGAAGCCATGAGCACCGTGTTGTGCGTGGGGGGCGCGGCGTGGCTGGTGAGCGTGGCGTGTTGGGGCGTGGGTTTGCGTCTGGTGGTTTCAAAGCAACCGCTGGTGGCGATGCTGGCGGGGTGGTGCGCTTTTTTGCTGCTGTGCATGGTGCC